>NZ_JWMB01000113.1:0-1660 GCF_000812445.1 Cupriavidus sp. SHE
CGACCCCGTCTCTGCCACCACTGAAGCCATTGCGCTTCACGTTCCCGTTCCGCAAGAAGGGCAATGGCACCGCATCCGTCGAGATTACGGACGAGCACGAATTTCACAGAATCCTGAAGAACGAGCCATCCGGGACGTATTCCCTCAGCAGCAAGGGAATGTGGCACGGTGGCATCCACATTTCGGAAGCTGGCGCCGGCCAAGCCCTTGACCTGAAAGGCGGTGTGCGTTGCATCGCCGACGGTGACGTGGTCGCATGGCGCCTGAATCGCAGCTACCCCATCAGCGAACTGCCTGCGCAAAACGGCAAGCCAGCTTTCAGTGCCCCCTACAGCACGGGCTTTGCCCTGGTGCGCCATGCGATGGAGTTCCCCAGGGGCACCAAACTTACGTTCTTCAGCCTGTACATGCATCTGCAGGACCTCGCTGGGTACGAGAGCGATGCGACACTGCCCAAGCCAGCTTACTGGACTCCGGAATTCAAGGTTACAGAATATGCCCAGGACAAGCCCCATGTCAGCCCGCGCGGCGTGACTGCGCCGTCGGAGCAGAAAGGCCTGAGGGTCCGGGCCACCCATCCGCACGGCGCACCCCGTTGCATCCTGCCGCTAGGTACGCAGTTCAGCATCAGCGAACGCGCGGGCGATTGGGGCAAGATCAAGGATATACACGGGACACAGCCGTATCCGCCGACTGTGGGGGCGCACGTCGCGCCATCTGCTGCGGTCGGTGGCTGGGCGTTCCTGGGCAAGGAGCATGGTGGCTATGTAGCTGATGCGGTCATGCCTGACTCCATGTTGGACCAAGTGGTGGTGCCACCCCAACCGGTGCCCATCAAAGCAGGCGACCTGATCGGCTACCTGGGCCGCTATGACTCGTTGGGTCAGCAGATATCGAATCAGATGGTGCATATCGAGGTCTTCTGCGGCGACGCCATCAAGCCATTCCTCCAAGAAGGTCGCGCCTGGATTGAGCAACACTCTCCCTTTCCCGATCGTTGGAAGCAACTCGGGCTACCTAGCGAGCCAACTATTCTGCGGATTGCCAGGCAGACCAAGCTGTACAAGGCCGCCCTCAACGAAGGACAAGACGCCCCGCAGACCGGCGTCATCCAGGTGCTGTCATTGGCCGGGTTGGCCAAACTGAAGGACAACAAGGTCATGGAGACCACGCCGGGTACAGACAACCAGAAGCGGCCGTGGTGGAAGGTGGACAGTGCGGATGTGCGAAGCCGGGTCGTCAGCGGTTGGGTGCGCGAGCAGAGTTTTGCCGGCGGCCGGGTGACCCGCGAATTTGCGCAGGCCTGGATTGACTTCGACGCTTCTTTCGACGAGCCGCACGATCCGACACATACGATGTTCGCCACCACCAAGGCGTATGTCGATTACTCACTGGGTGCCGATGTCCCCGCTCCAGGCGCACTCGCCAAACTCAGTCCCTTGATGGCAAGGGTATATCGGGCCATTTACGCCACCGGGGACGGCAGACAGGCGGCGGATGAGTTGTGCGATGCCGCCAACGATCCGTGGCGCGCGCTGCGCATGTCACGCCTGATTATCAAACACGAAAGCGAATGGGCTAACCCGGTCAAGTGGAGGCACCTTATCCAGGAAATTGAGACACGAACCGGGCCGCAAGTCCAGCATGAGGCCGAGCAGAA
>NZ_JWMB01000114.1:0-10264 GCF_000812445.1 Cupriavidus sp. SHE
TTCCTGCCCGCTGATCGCGTCACTACAGGGTGGAGCAAGCTTGGCAGGTTCGGCTATGCCTTAGCGTGCTTTATTTTCCGTTTTCTGAGACGACCCCTACAACGTAACCGTGCGGTCGTTGCCCTCAAACCTGACCGCAATGGCCTTCGGTTACAAGGAGAAGCCGAACTTCACGGTCGCTAGCGAATCGACTATCGCCAAGCCGCCGCAAGTTGAGTTCGGCGCCGCTCCAGCCAGCGTCCCTGGGGGTGCCAAGTGATAGGGCTCTCGGCGACAAGAGGCTTGCTTCTTGCCTTTCTAACCTTCCTATCTCTGGGGGCTGCCGCCGACGTCTCTGTTCCGTCGCTGACAAGGCGGGTGACCGACCTGACCGGCACGCTCACCAGTGAGCAACAGGCGGCGCTGGAGCAGAGGTTGCAGGCCTTCGAAGCCGAAAAAGGAAGTCAGGTCGGCGTTCTGATGATTCCCACGACCCAACCCGAAGCCATCGAGCAGTACTCCATCCGGGTGGTCGAGAAATGGAAACTTGGTCGCAAAGGCGCGGATGACGGGGCGCTGCTCATCATCGCCAAGAATGACCGAAGGATGCGTATCGAGGTCGGTTACGGTCTCGAAGGCGTCCTCACTGATGCCATGAGCAAGCGCATCATCAGCGATGACATTGTTCCCCGATTCAGGCAGGGCGACTTTTACGGTGGGGTGACAGTCGGCGTTGAGCGCATCATGAGCGTTATCAATGGCGAGGAATTGCCGTCACCCAAACGAGCGCGCGGCGAAGGGGCCGACCCGGTCCGGCAACTCATGCCGCTCATCCTGGTGCTCACGGTGGTACTGGGTGGACTACTGCGTTCCTTCCTGGGTCGCGGCCCTGGAGCTGTGGCCGCTGGTGGTGTGGTGGGCGTCATCGGCTGGCTGATATCCGGCGCCATCGCGGTGGGGCTGTTCGCTGGCGCCATCGCGCTCTTCTTTACGCTGTTCGGTGGCTCACACATGGGCTGGCTCGGACTCGGCGGACGCTCGGGAGGCTTCGGAGGTGGGTCGGGTCGCGGCGGGTTCGGCGGCGGCGGTGGCGGCTTTGGCGGCGGAGGGGCCTCGGGCAGATGGTGATGGCAAATATCAAACGCCTTGCGAGGCATCTGCTCATGACGCACTGGCAGGTGAGGCGGACCTTCCCGCGCGATACCTTGCTTGCAATCGAGCAGGCGATTGCTGCCAGCGAGACTACTCACATAGGCCAGCTCCAGTTCGCTGTAGAAGGTGCATTGAGCCTTGCCGCGCTGGTCAGAGGCCTCACAGCGCGCGAGCGTGCCATCGAGGTCTTTTCTCAGCTGCACGTCTGGGACACCGAACACAACAATGGCGTGCTGATTTATCTGTTGTTGGCTGACCGCAGCGTTGAGATTGTTGCCGACCGTGGAATCCATGCGCGGGTCCGGCAAGACGAGTGGGATGCCATTTGCCGAGAGATGGAGGTGGCATTCCGCCGCATGGAATATCAACGTGGTGTCATCGAAGGCATACAGATCATCGGCCAACATCTTGAGAGGCATTTTCCTGCACGTGAGAGCGGCGAGAATGAGTTGCGCGACAAGCCGGTAATCTTGTGAGCTGGCCGGATGATGGATAGCGTAGGCAGAGCTCTCGCAGGGGAGGAGCGGACTTGAACCCTCTTGGGATACCTCACGAAGCCATCGGCCTGGTGGCAGCACTGACGGTTGGCTTGCTGATTGGCTTAGAGCGAGGATGGCATGAGCGCGAACTGCCAGAGGGAGGACGCGTTGCCGGGCTGCGCACGTTTGCCCTGACGGGACTCTTCGGCGGGGTTCTCGGCAACCTGTTTCCGCAATTTGGCGCTTGGCCGTTGCTCGGTGGGGTGTTGGGCATTTCGATGCTGCTCGCAGTGTCGTACAGCCACATCGCCAAATCGACTGGCAACCTTAGTGCGACGAGTGCCGTGGCCATGCTAGTGACGTTGGTGCTGGGCGCCTATGCGGCGCGCGGCTCCGTCGCGCTGTCTCTTGGTGCGGCCGTGATTGCCGCCGTGCTTTTGGACATGAAGCCGACCTTGCATGGGTGGCTGCGGCTGATTGAGCATCGCGAATTAACTGCGACGCTGCAACTGCTGGTGCTCTCTGTGGTCATTTTGCCCAATCTCCCTAGCGTCGGATTGGGCCCCTATCAGGCATTGAATCCATACCAACTCTGGTGGGCGGTGATACTGATAGCCAGCTTGTCCATGGTCGGACATGTAGCGATGCGCCTCACAGGGTCACAGCGTGGCATTCTGTGGACCGGCTTGCTGGGCGGCCTTGCGTCTTCGACGGCCGCGACCCTGACGCTGGCTCGCTTTGCGAGACAGCAAACCTCACTGGAGGGTGCATGCGCCGCCGGGGCTGTCAGTGCATGCGGCGTGATGTTTTTCCGAATGGCGGTCCTGCTCGGCGTTATTCGGCCTACGCTTCTCATCACGTTTGGCGCTGTCCTTGTTGTGGCGGGCACCGTCCTGCTTGGAGTTGGGTTGCTGCTTTGGCGGCGTCTCTCCAGAACTTCCGCCAACGAAGCAGAAATTGCTCCCATGGCTCCATTCGACCTAGGGTCAGCGCTTGGATTCGGAGCCTTCCTCGCAGTCATGGCCATCCTGGTGCCCGCAGCCAAGGCGTGGTTGGGCGCAGCTGGCATCTATGCCGTGTCAGCAGTGTCAGGCCTGGCAGACGTTGACGCCATTGTGATTTCCCTGGCGAGAATCCATGGGGCAGGCGGAGTGGGGACCGGCACGGTCGTTATTGCCATGAGCCTGGCTATCTTGGCAAACATGGTGACGAAGGCGTCGATTGCCTGGGTCACTGGAGGGGCTGCGGTGGGGCGAATCGTGGGCAAGGCCTACGCGGTAGGCATGCTTGCTGGAGGGGTGGCGCTGGTGTTGACGATTAATTCAGGCGGCAGGTAGCCCTTACCCTTGGCGTCACCTCTACCCGACGTCGTCTCGTTGGGGCCACCCATCGCCATCCTGTCCTTGCGCAGGATGCCGATGTATCGCAAAGGAGACTTCCCGTTTCTTGTGCATTGGGCCAAAGTTCCATTGCAAATTGCCCACGAGAAATCTATAGAAGAGCAATGATGGCGTAAGTGTAGCTGTCGCCCGACGCCGTGTTAGGAGGAAGCCATGACGCTCAGCAGCGTGCGACGATTCCGATGGATTGGGGCATGGGCCATTGCTTGCATCCTCGCCAGCGTTGGCAGTGCGTGGGGGCAAGAGCCCAATACTCCGGCGACTACGTTCAAACCGGAAGAAATCGAGGCGTTGGTCGCGCCCATCGCGCTCTATCCCGACTCGGTATTGACCCAGGCGTTGATGGCTTCGACCTATCCGCTCGAGATCGTGCAGGCGGCGCGGTGGGTCAAGGCCAATCCCAATGTGAAGGGTGATGCGGCACTCAAGGCGGTCGAGAGCCAGTCATGGGATGTGAGCGTAAAGTCGTTGGTGGCGTTTCCGCAGGTGCTGGAGGCGATGAACGACAAACTGGACTGGACGCAAAAGCTTGGAGATGCATTCCTCGCTCAGGAAAAGGACGTTCTTGCCGCAGTGCAGCGGCTACGCGGCAAGGCCAATCAAGCGGGCAACCTGAAATCGAACGAACAGCAGAACGTTATTGTCGAACCGGCACCTGCGGGTAGCGCCACACAGTCCATCGTAAAAATCGAACCTGCCAATCCGCAGGTCATTTATGTGCCTAGCTATAACCCCACAGTTGCATATGGCGGGTGGCCCTATCCAGCCTATCCACCATATTCCTATCCACCTTACCCGGCTTACTATCCGGGCGGCGCGTTGATGTCCGGTTTCGCATGGGGTGTAGGCTTGGCCGCAGCGGGTGCCATCTTTTCCAATGCCAACTGGGGCGGCGGAGACGTCAACATCAATGTCAACAAGGCGGCGAACATTGACCGCAATTTCGACCGGACGAAAGTTGAAGGCGGCAATCGCTGGAAGCACGATTCGAGCCACCGAAAAGGTGTGGCATACCGGGACAACGCCACACGCGAGAAATTCGGCAACAACGTCGGGGGCGCGGACAGGCGCAACGACTTCCGCGGCCGTGAGGGAGCCGGCGCCGGCGACCGTGCTGGCGACAGGGCCGGCAATCGTGGGGGAGACCGGACCGGAGACCGTGGGGGCAATCTATCAGTCAATCGTCCCAGCACGAGCGACCGTACGAGCGCTGACAGGGCAGGCGCTGACAGGGCGGGCGCGGGCGGCAACCGGGCGGGCGCAAGCGACCGCAGTGCAGGTGGTGCCAACCGACCAAGCTCCGGAGGTGGCGGGCGCGACACCGCCTTCCAGGGCGTCGGTAGCGGCAACTCATCGCAGCGAGATCTTGACAGAGGCCGCTCAAGTGCCGCCGCATCGCCTAGCACGAGCGGGCAACAGGCAAGGGGAAGCCGAGGTGGCTCAAGCGGCGGCTTTAGTGGAGGAGCGGGAGGTGGTGGTGCCCGCGCTGGCGGCGGCGGTTTTAGCGGTGGTGGTGGCCGTGGTGGCGGTCGCGGTGGGCGCCGGTGAAGATGCGCATGATTTTCTAGTGTTGTGTCCCACAAGAAACTTTATTAATGGCGCAAGTGTCAGATGGTCACTGCCTTTGAGAGTGAGTGACCATGGGACGACCGGGAATCAAGGTGGAAGTATCCGCGGGTGAACGAGGGCAGCTCATCTCCATGAGCCGTTCAAGATTGCCTCATTCGCTGGTACGCCGAGCGAAGATTGTCCTGATGGCCGCCTAATCGCGGCACAGAGTGGCGTGACACCGCCCTGCAGTGACCTTCTGGAAGCAGCGGTTTGTAGCGCACGGACTGGCCGGCTTGCACGATCAGGCCAAGTCGGGGGGACCTCGTACCCATGACGATGAAGCTGTGGCCGAATTGCTGAGCAAGGTCCTGCATGAGAAGCCGCGAGGTTCCACACATTGGAGCGTGCGTTCGGCGGCCGAGGAAACAGGCATTTCCAAGATCTCCGTGGCACGATATTTCGCTCTGTTTGGCGTACAGCGCGCATCGCGCCAAGAGTTTCAAGCTGTCGAGCGATCCGTACTTTATCGAGAAGGTGCGCGACATCGTCGGTTTGTATCTCAGCCCGCCTACAAATGCATTGGTCTTGTGCGTGGACGAGAAGAGCCAGTGCCAGGCGCTCGAGCGCACACAGCCCGTACTGCTAATGGGGCTCAGCTACGTAGAGGGTGTCACGCATGATTACATTCGTCACGACACCACGACCCTGTTCGCCGCGCTCAATGCAGCCACTGGCGAGATCATTGCGCAGTGCAAGCCAAAGCATCGGCACCTAGAATTCATCTCGTTTCTCACCACATCGATAAGGCCGTGCCGGCACGGTTGGATGTGCACCTGATCGTGGACAACTACGCGACTCACAAGCATCCGAAGGTCAAGGAATGGCTGGCCAAACGCCCACGCTATCACATGCACTTCACGCCGACATACTCGAGCTGCCTTAACCAGGTCGAACGCTGGTACGGGCTGATCACGCAGCAAGCGATCCGCCGCGGATCGTTTGAAAGCGTGCGTCAACTGGTCCAGAAGATCCAACACTACGTCGAGCACAACGTTCACAAGCGCCCGTTTGTCTGGACCGCTACTGCCGAATCGATCCTCGCAAAAATCGAGCGCCTACCTAAGAAAATAGCTTGCCTCCGTAAGAGGCAAGCCACAAGCTCTTTGCACCTCGGTACAGGCAAAAGAGCAGCACCGGAAGTCAGTCAACCTCGCCAGATCAACTGGCCCCCCTCACGCTTGTGCAAGTATCAAGCTGGCATGGGGCGTCAACGTGTCAACTCTCGCGAGCACCGTCGGTGAATACGTCTCGTGTCCCGATGCGCGCGCCGTCCGTGAAGACATCACGCTTGTCGATGCGGCCACCACCGGCGTACACGTCGGTGGCCGAGGCACCGGCACGTGCGCCATCCGTGAAGGGATCGCGTGGACGATGGACCTGCCCCTCGGCGGGAGCGGCAATGGCCGAGCCTGCGAGGATCGAGAGTGCAGCGGTAAGAATGGCAGTGTGGGTCTTCTTCATGGAAATTTCTCCGGAGTCATGTTGGCGAGTCTTTCTCGCTCACCGTTTTCACAGTCTATCGATCGAACGCGATCAGCCGAATGACTCGAATATTACGATCCTGTCATCCGAAGAAAATCTATCAACAGATGGGAAATTTCATGCGAGACAAGGGCGTTGAATTATTGCAATTTGATTATGAAAGCCGATCGTTGATCGTCGAAACGACGGGGTGTGGGATGGGCTAGCCTGTGCTCCGCCGAATGCGTTGGAGATGCGAGATGGAAACCGTCTTTTTTCCAAAATGCTGCGCGTAGCATGGAGAGCGTTCATGAACTGGCGCTCAGGCTCCGGACGCGGCGGCTAGAGTTGCTGTCGGCCAATATCGCCAACTGGGACACCCCGAACTACAAAGCGCGCGACATCGACTTCGGCGCGGAACTGGAGCGTGCGATAGCAAGCGGCAAGACGTTCGCGAGAATAACAACGACTTCGCCGCGGCATCTGGAAGCCCGATCAATCTGAATCGCACTTACAGTCGCGGACGCCCGCGGCTGCCGCGCCGGGGCCGAGCCCGAAAGAGCATTCGCTCCGGCCGTCGGAAATAACGGCCGCCTACCTGCGCTCGTGCGGCATGGCGTAACCGCTTCTGGCTCGCCCCGTTGTCCGCAGGATCATTTGCGCAGGCGCCTTGGCTTGGGACCCTTGCAGCGACATTTGCGAGGCAGGTTTTGCTTCCGATGCAGGTGCCAGGCCAGCAGGACAATCAAGCCGAGGATGGTCACCAGCGCGAACAGGATGACCGCAACTACCGCGGGCGGAAGATGTAGGATGGTAGGCGGACGCATGTGTGGATTTTGTGTCTGGTGCGCTAGCTGTCCAGGAGGTGGATCGCGGCTGCCGGTGGAGGGTGTCGTGCGCGGCGCGAGCACATGGCCACGCGCGACAGCAACTTCCGACGCCGCACGCTTTGTGGGAACGCTCGCCGGCGCGGCATGATGACCTGTCATCGGCGATTGTGCCGGCGCCTCGAGCGAACGTCCCGGACGTGCCTGAAACTGGCGCCCTGTCATTTATGCGCACCGCCGCCGCGTTCGCTCCCAACCCTCTGAAGATTTGCCTGGCGATCCGAGGGCTCGCCAGGCACAGTGTGCTACACGGCCGGCTCCAGTTCTGCCTCCTTGGCGGTGGTCGAGGGCGATGGTAGCAAGCGTCGGCGCAGCAACAGATACATGGCTGGCACGACGAACATCGACAGTAGCGGCGCGGTCACCATGCCGCCCACCATTGGCGCGGCAATCCGTTGCATGACCTCCGACCCTGTGCCATGTGACCACATGATCGGAATCAGGCCCGCCAGGATGACCGCCACCGTCATCGCCTTCGGCCGGACGCGCAAGACCGCACCTTCCTGAATGGCATCCAGCAACGCATCGAGCGTCTCTTCACCGCGCGCCAGCCGGTCGTGCCACGCGTGCTTGAGATACAGCAGCATGATGACGCCGAATTCTGCGGCCACACCCGCAAGCGCGATGAACCCAACGACCCCAGCCACAGAGAGGTTGTAGCCCAGCAGATACAGCAGCCAGAAGCCGCCAATCAGGGCCAGAGGCAGGGTGCCCATGATCAGCATCGCTTCATCCAGGCGGCCGAAAACCAGATAGAGCAGCACGAAGATGATCAGCAAGGTGAAGGGAACGACGACTTTGAGTTTGGCCGTGGCGCGCTCCAGATACTCGAACTGGCCTGACCAACTGAGGGAGTACCCGGCTGGCATCGGTACCGCCTTCGCCACGGCCGCCTGCATGTCACGCACGGTGGACCGAAGATCTCTGCCGCGGATGTCAACATAGATCCACCCGGAAAGGCGTGCGTTTTCACTGCGCAACATCGGTGGGCCCTGCATGACCGTAATACGGGCCACATCGGCCAGCGCGATCTGCAGCCCATTCTCGGTCACGATTGGCAGGCGCCGCAGTTCGTCGATGGAGTCGCGATAGTCGCGCGGATACCGAACATTGATGGGGAATCGTGCGAGTCCATCGACCACCTCACCTGCGGTTTCACCACCGATGGCCGAGGACACGATGGATTGGACGTCCTCGATGTTCAGGCCGTAGCGGCCCGCCGCTGCGCGATCGATGTCGACATCGATGTACCGCCCGCCCGTGAGCCGTTCGGCCAGTGCAGACGTTACACCGGGTACCGTCTTGACGGCGTCTTCGATTCGCGTGGCGAGCCTGTCGATCTCCTTGAGGTCCGTGCCGGCCACTTTGATGCCGACGGGGCTCTTGATGCCGGTCGCGAGCATGTCAATCCGATTCCGGATCGGTGGCACCCAGATATTGGACAGGCCCGGCACCTTTACGATGCGGTCCAGTTCCTCGACCAGCTTGTCGGTTGTCATGCCAGGACGCCACTGATCCCGCGGCTTGAAGCGAATGGTCGTCTCGAACATCTCAATCGGCGCGGGGTCCGTCGCACTGTCGGCGCGGCCGGCTTTGCCAAATACGGATGACACTTCAGGGACCGTCTTGATCAGCTGGTCGGTTTGTTGCAGCAACTGCGACGCCTTGCCGGCCGCAAGCCCGGGTAGGGCAGAGGGCATGTAGAGCAGATCGCCTTCGTCCAGCGGGGGCATGAATTCACCCCCGGTCCGCATGATGGGCCAGGCGGTCGCGATCAGGAGTACTCCAGCCAGCGCCACGGTAGTCTTGGGGTACTTGAGCACCTTGTTGAGCAGCGGGCGATAGGCGCGGATCAACAGGCGGTTGAGTGGATTGGCTTGTTCGGAAGGAATCTTGCCACGAATCATGTAGCCCATTAACACGGGGATCAACGTGACGGAGAGGCCGGCCGCCGCGGCCATGGAATAGGTTTTGGTGAACGCCAATGGAGAAAACAACCTGCCTTCCTGTGCCTCCAGGGTAAAGACCGGAATGAACGACAGGGTGATGATCAGCAGCGAGACGAACAGGGCAGGCCCGACCTCCGCGGCCGACTCACCGATAAGGCGCCATCGCTCTTGCGTTTCAAGTTCTTGCTCGGGATGCTTGACGTGCCAGTGCTCCAGATGCTTGTGGGCGTTCTCGATCATGACGACCGCGGCGTCGACCATCGCTCCGACCGCAATCGCAATGCCCCCGAGCGACATGATGTTGGCGTTCACGCCCTGATAGCGCATGACAAGGAATGCCGCCAGCACGCCAAGCGGCAACGAGATGATGGCGACCAGTGCCGAGCGCAAATGAAAGAGAAAGAGCAGGCAGACCACTGCGACGACCGCAAACTCCTCCAGCAGCTTGGTGGTGAGGTTGTCGACTGCGCGATTGATCAGCGCCGACCGGTCGTAGACCGTGACGACCTCGACGCCGGCCGGCAGGCTTTTCTGCAAGATCTGCAGCTTGGCCTTGACGGAGTTGATCGTCTCCAGCGCGTTCTTGCCCGAGCGCAGGATAATGACCCCGCCCGCGACTTCGCCTTGACCGTTGAGCTCCGCGATGCCGCGGCGCATCTCCGGGCCTAGTTGGACCACGGCGACATCGCCCAGTCGGACCGGAATGCCGGCATCGCTCGTCACGATCGGCACCTGCCGAAAATCATCCAGTGTCTTCAGGTAACCGGTGGCGCGCACCATGTATTCGGCTTCGCCCAGTTCCAGTACCGACCCGCCGGTTTCCTGATTGGCACCCTTGAGCGCGGCCAGCACCTTGCCTTGTGACAGGTTGTAGGCGCGAAGCCGGTCGGGCAACAGCACAATCTGGAACTGCTTGACCATCCCGCCCAACGAGGCAACCTCGGCGACGTTAGGCAAGGACTTGAGTTCAAATCGCAAGAACCAGTCCTGGAGTGCGCGCAGCTGTGACAGGTCATGCTGGCCGCTCTTGTCCACGAGCGCATACTCATAGACCCAACCCACGCCGGTAGCGTCGGGGCCAAGCGCGGGCTTGGCGGCGGCCGGCAGCCGGGACTGGACTTGGTTCAAGTACTCAAGGACGCGTGAACGGGCCCAGTACAGGTCGGTGCCGTCCTCGAACAGTACGTAGACATAGGAGTCGCCGAAGAACGAGTATCCGCGCACGGTCTTCGCGCCGGGCACCGACAACATCGTGGTGGTCAGCGGATAGGTGACCTGGTTCTCCACAATCTGGGGAGCCTGCCCAGGGAATGGGGTGCGAATGATGACCTGCACGTCGGAGAGGT
>NZ_JWMB01000115.1:0-1730 GCF_000812445.1 Cupriavidus sp. SHE
GCGCAGCAGCGCCAAGATCGGCGCGGGCAAGTTCAGGCCGCTACGACCGCTGCAACCGGCTTAGCGTGCTTTATTTTCCGTTTTCTGAGGCGACCCCATCTATGCGCTGCACGAATTCTCCGAGGCCGGCGCATTGCCGTTTGTCGATAATCGATACTGGCATGACATGACAGAACCGTACGGTCCCAACGGGATCTACGGTGCCTGGCTGAGCTACAGCCTGGTGCTTGCGCCGTTGGCCTTCCTTGGCTTTGCGTGGCTGTCAGGCCGAAGAGGTTCGGGGCCGCCCGAAAAAGTCTGAGCCGTGCGAGGTGCGGATAGCGCGAAGGCTGCCCGCTGCAGGCTGCGTCGACTGGTAGACGAAATCGCGGAGGGGCCACCGGACGCAGCCCGGTGGGCACGTGCGGGACGAAAGAAATCGCGGCAACCTGCCGGGCGTGAAGCGCGGAGAGGCGATCATGTGGATCGTGGTCATCAGCGGCCATGATCGCTGCCCGACCCTTGGCCTGCCACTTGCGGCGTGTCACGCTGAGCGACAAAGATCAGCGCAATGGTGACCGCGCAAAAAGCCGCACCTGCATAGAACGTGAAGGCTGCTCCGAGCCGGTCCCAAAGCAAGCCGGCCAACGCGCTGGCAATGAGAAGCGCCAGCCCGCTCGCCAGATTAAAGAAGCCGAACGCCGTGCCTCGCAGATCTTCGGGCGCGGTGTCGGCTACCATGGTGGCAAGCAGTCCCTGGGTCATGCCCATATGCAGCCCCCATAGCGCCACGCCGGCCAGCATTACCGCCCAGTACGCGCCTATCGCCAGCACGAGGTCGGCGAGAATAAGGGCCACCAGACCCCATGCCAACAGCGTGGTATGAGGCAGACTATCGGACAGCTTGCCAAAGGGATAGGCCGACAGGGAATACACCACGTTCATCGCGACCAGCACGAGGGGCGCCAAGTACAGAGGCAAACCGACCTGTTGGGCGCGCAGCACCAGAAACGCCTCGCTGAACCGAGCCAGCATGAACAGCGCCCCAATCGCGACCACTTGCCAGTACGATCGTCCAAGACGAACAAGGTTTGCCCACTTGATGGGGTTGGTTCGCTTGGCGTCGACATGGGTGTGGGGCTCTCGCACCCCGAGCATCAGCAGCAAGACTGAGAGGATGCCTGGGATGACTGCCACCCAGAAGACGGCCCTGAAATTATTCGCCCACAGATACATCAGGCCGATAGCACTCAGCGGCCCGAGAAAGGCTCCCACGGTGTCCAGCGATTGTCTTAGGCCGAAGGCGGCGCCCCGGAGGTGCGGCGGTGCGATGTCCGCGACCAGCGCATCGCGAGGGGCGCCGCGAATGCCCTTGCCGATTCGGTCCGTGAGACGCGCCGCCAGTACGGTTCCCACGCCGGGCGCCAGTGCGAAGAATGGCTTGGACACCGCGCCAAGCGCATAGCCCAGTACCGCGAGCCATTTGCGCTTGCCGAGGTAGTCGCTGAACGCCCCCGAGAAGACCTTTACCATCAGGGCGGTCGCCTCGGCGAAGCCTTCAATGAGTCCAACGTCGAAGGCGCTGGCGCCAAGCGCCGTCACCATAAAGATGGGGAGCAGGCTATGTATGATCTCCGACGAAAGATCCATCAGCAGGCTGACAAAGCCCAACATCCAGATCGCAGGCGGGATCTGGCATAACGTGGTGCGATGGGATGCGGTCACGGCGATTTCTATGAGGCAAGGTTGAC
>NZ_JWMB01000012.1:0-122023 GCF_000812445.1 Cupriavidus sp. SHE
GTAGTGTCCAGTTTGGCCTGGAACGCGTGTCCAGTTTGCGTTGGAACAGGTGCCCAGTTTGCGGCGGAGCGGGTGTCCAGGTTCGGCGGAATACGCACCTGCTGGGGCGGGGCGCCTGATCAGATAGAATCCGGCCTGTTTTCCGAAACGCCACGGCGCAGTGGCGATACCGGCGCATCAAGTATCCCACTATGACCGATAGCAGCAAGCTCTTGTCGAGGATGGCTACCGTCCTCGTCTTCGCCTTTCCCGTGTTGATCCTGTGCGTGCCACGCGGCGCGGGCGTGTTTCTGGCGGGGGTCGGCGTACTGGCGCTGCTCGGCTGGCGGGGCATGGGGCGAGCTTGGCGCGAGTATTCCAAGGTCATGACACCGCTGGCCATTGCCGTGCTGGCCTTCATGCTTGTCTACGTCGGCTCGAAGCTCTACTTCCACACACCGTGGAACGTTATCGACAATCCCTCGCGAACGCTGCTGGCCATTCTGACGTGCTGGGTGATCGTGCGCGCGGCGCCCAATCCCGCATGGCTCTGGCGAGGGATCACAGTGGGGCTGTTTCTGGCGTTGCTAATCGTTGGTTATCAGCGCTTCATGCTGGGCGATGACCGGCCATCGGCGTTTGTTCAGGCGATTGCCTTTGGCAATATGGTGGCGGCGCTTGGGTTAGTCGGTTTTGCCCGGCCTGGTGAAACCCGACGCATTCATGCAGAGGCATGGTTCAACGTGCTATGCGCTGTCGGCATTCTGATGCTGAACGGGACGCGTGGGGCGATGGTCGCCATGTTTGCGACGCTGATTCCGATGCTGCTGATTCGTTATCGGAGGTTCACGTTTCGGATGTTCCTTGTGGCGATCGTCACAAGCGTTGCTCTGGCGGCCGCGGCATATGTACTGCCCGGCAGCCCGGTACCCGCACGCGTGAATCAGGCCGCGCAAGAGCTTCGACAGTATGAGCAAGGGAACATCGAATCATCAGTTGGCGTGCGTTTGAAGATCTGGCACGTCGGTATGCAGTACTTCGCCAATCATCCCTGGACCGGCGTCGGAGTGGGGCAGTTCGCTCGCATTCTTCGAGCGACACCATTCTGTCAACAGCAGCCGAAGTCGCTATCGTGCATTGTTGAACATGCGCACAACGACATTGTTGAGGCAGCCTCTACCACGGGAATTTTGGGGTTGCTGACGATGCTCGGGCTTTTCCTGGTCCCAGCAGAGCTGTTTCGCCGCGCGCTGATTGCTTGTCGAGGCAGTCACCACCAGCAAGGTGTGAGTCTCGGAGGCGCGGGGCTTGCAGTGGTGATGACATCATTGATTTGCGGCCTCACCCAGGTCACGACTGCCCACCAGGCCAACGTCGTCTTCTACGCGGGGCTCATTGGCCTGTTGCTGGGGATGGCCGGGCGCGAGGCGCATTCGGCGAGTGCCGACGGCGCCTGACCTTGCCCGCGGTCAGGACCGCGGCGTGGCGCTCGTAGCCAGACTTTCGCGCCGGCCGCGTTCGCCGCGTGCGGACTTGGTGGCAGCGGGCATGGCACCCACTCTTGTCTTCCCCGGCAACTTGTACATCGCTCCCGGCGCCGACGTCAGCAGCGTGTTGATCTGCACTACGTCGTCTTCCGACAGCGCGCCGGTGGAAGCCTTCAGGCGCATGCCATTCATGATCGTGTCGTAGCGTGCCTTGGCCAGGTCGCGGCGGGTCTGGAACAGTTGCGCCTCCGCGTTCAGCACGTCGATATTGATGCGCACGCCCACTTCATAGCCAAGCTGGTTCGATTCCACCGCGCTTTGCGCCGAGCGTTCGGCTGCCTCGAGCGCCTTGACCTGCGCGAGCCCGTTGTACACACCCGAGTAGGTCTGCCGGGCGGTCTGCGCGGCGGTACGGCGCGCGAATTCGAGATCGCTCGCGGCCTTGTCGGCAAGCGCCAGGGTTTCGCGCACGCGCGACTGGATCTGACCACCGGTGAAGATCGGGATGCTCAACTGGACGCCCACCACACCCGAGTTGTAGCGGCTGCCCACGTTACTGAGCTGCGTGGCCGTGCCCTGGGCGTTGGTGTAACCGTATGAAGCGACGAGGTCGACGGAAGGCAGGTGGCCTGCCTTGGCCTTGTTCGTTTCGCGCTGCGCCGTTTCGAGGTTGTATCCGGCCAGGCTGACTTGCGGATTGGCCTGTTCGGCCTGGGTTGCCCATGCGTTGACATCGGCCGGCGCCGGGCCCGGAATCGCCGCTTCGGAGCGCAGTCCCATCAGTTCGTCGACGGATTTGCCGGTGATCTGTTGCAGCGTGGCGCGGGACACCTCGAGCGCGCTTTGCGAAGCAATCTCCGTGGAGGTGGCCAGGTCGTAGCGCGCCTGGGCATCGTTGGCGTCGGTAATGGTGGCGGTGCCTACCTCGAAATTGCGCTTGGCCTGCTCGAGTTGCTCGCCAATGGCCTTCTTCTGGGCACCCGCCAGGTAGAGGTTGTCCTGCGCGGCCAACACATCGAAGTACGCCTGCGAGGCACGTGTGATCAGGTCGAGCTGTGCCTGCTGGAAGGTGATCTCGCCCGCCAGTGCGGCCAGTTCTCCCTGCTTGTAGGTTTCCCATCGATCCCAGCGGAACAGCGGCTGTGTCAGCTGCAGCTGCCAGGTGTTGGCATTGAAATAGCGGGTGACGTCGACCGGCGAGCTGTAGTCGGCCTGGGTCCGCTGCGCGCCTGCCGTGCCAAAGACCTGCGGCAACAGGCCCGAGCGCGCCTGGGGCAGCTTCTCGCGCGTGGCGACGAGCTGCGCGCGTGCGCTGGCGAACTGGGCGTCATTGGATTGCGCATCGCGATACACCTGCAGCAGATCGGCTGACTCCGCGGCCGGCAAGTGCAGCAGGGCCACAAGAGCAGCCGCGAGCGGCAGGGATCTTCTGGCCGCACCGGGCACGGCGGAAAGCGGAAAACTCATGACATCTCCAGCGCGGCCTGCGACGCGGCGCGGCCAATGTTCGGTTACATCGACGGGTGGTACGGCAAGGACTGCGGAGGTGCTGCAGGGCGGGATGGTCCCGGGCGGTGTTGCCGTCCCGGGGCCAGTTCCCGGGTCAGTACTGCGGGACGGACGGGTCGACTTGCGTCGACCAAGCGTGAATGCCGCCGGTCAGGTTGTAGACCTTGGCATAACCCTGGCGCTCGAGGAAGTTCGCCACCTGCATGCTGCGCGCACCGTGGTGGCAAATGCAGACGATTTCGGCGTCTTCGTCGAGTTCATTCAGCCGGCCAGGAATCTGGCCCATCGGGATATGCGTGATGCCGGGCATTGCGGCGGTCCGGATCTCGATGTCCTCGCGTACGTCGAGCAGCACCGGTTTCGCGCGGCCGGCATCCGCCAGCCATTGGGCGAGTTCGGGAGCGGTAATGACTTGCATATCTGGCGTCTGATCAGAACTTGAAGCGCGACGGCTGGACGGCGCCTTCCAGCGGCTTGGCCAGCGTCTCGAACAGGTCGACAACCTGGTACTCGGTCTCGGAGGCGCGCGTGATGATGCGGGCTTCCATGACCGGGGCCGAGCCGACGATGGCGGCGATACGGCCGCCGACCTTCACCTGGGACAGGATCGTGCTCGGAATTTCCGGCACGGACGCCGAGATGCAGATCACGTCGTACGGCGCGGCGACCGCCCAGCCTTCGGCGGCGTTGCCTTCTGCGACATCCACGTTGGTGATGCCGGCGTTGGCCAGGTTCTGGCGAGCCAGGGCAACCAGTTCGGGATGAACGTCCACGGTGAGCACGTGACGGGCGCGGTTGGCCAGCAGGGCGGCCATATAGCCGGAGCCCGCGCCAATTTCGAGCACGTTCTCATGCTTGCGCACGTTCAGGTCCTGCAGGAGACGGGCCTCGACGCGCGGGGGCAGCATGTTCTCGCCGCACGGCAGCGGAATCTCCATGTCGACGAAAGCCAATGCGGCGTAGGCCTGCGGTACGAACTGCTCACGCTTGACCACGGCCAGCAGGTCCAGGATTTCCTGGTCCAGCACGTCCCATGGGCGGATTTGCTGTTCGATCATGTTGAAGCGGGCTTTTTCGAGATCCATCTTGCCTTTCCTTCCAAATGCTTGCGGGGTTGCGCTGCCGGTTAGCGGGTGATGCCGCCGTCAGCGCTGTCGTTGCGGTTGATGCTGGGTGACGTCCCGACGGGTGCCGAAGCCGCAGCCTGCCGGGAAGTTACGCAAAAGCCCACTATTTTACCCTCTCGCACCCGAATGGCATGTTTACAAAACATTAGAAGCGAGCGGCGGGATGCGTTTGTGCCACGGTGGTGTCGAGACGCCATCTTGCGGGCGACAAGGTCGGTCATTGGCCCGTCTCCGCAGGTGGCGCCAGGTCCGCCGCGCGTTCGGCCAGCAGCTCGTCGCGGATCCTTTCCCATATGTATGGGCCCTGGACCGGCGGTAGCGGCGTATCGCGCGATGGCCCGGTGGTCAGGCCGAACAGCAGTACCTGGAGCAACTGGTCGACGAACGCCTCGGGGTCGATGACCCGGCAGTCCAGTTGTCCAAATGCGCTCCGCCAGAGCATCAGGAATACCAGTGGGGCGCAGATCAGCGTGGTGGTAGGGTTTGCCGGCGCGGCGCGGAACTCGCCGCGCGCCACGCCACGGGCCAGCACACGTGCGAACAGTTCGTCGCCGGGTCCCATGACCTCGTCCTGGTAGAACTGGGCGATATCGGGGAAATTATGCGATTCGGCCATGATCAGCTTGGTCAGGCCGGCCACGGGTGTGGCGCCGATCAGGCCCCACCAGCCAAGCAGCAATTCGCGCAATAACTCGGGCGTGGAGCCCTCGTAGCGATCGACCAAGTCCGTGCCGCGCACGAGCGCGGGCACCATGTTCTCCCGGACCACGGTCTTGAACAGCTCTTCCTTGTTGGCGAAGTAGAGATAAACCGTGCCCTTGGATACGCCCGCGGCGGCGGCGACATCCTCGAGTCGTGTTGCCGCGTAGCCGCGCTCGACGAAGAGGTCCAGCGCCGCGGCAACCAGTTCCTGGGGGCGGGCAGCCTTGCGCCGGCTCCAGCGCCGGGTATCAGGGTCTTTCTTTGGCAGGGCGGCGGTCACGGTGTGCGGGAATGGCAGGGCCCTCGGGCGGAGCAAGGCGTCGCGGGGACCGATATTAATAACCTATGGGTCAGTAATGTAGGGGGGCGCTTACGTATGGTCAAGCAGACAATATGAACAAGGCGCAGCTTGTTAAAAAGTGCCTCATTTGTCTCACGTGGTCGAAGTTGCCCTTTGTTTCAGGTGCCAGCGCCCGCCTGGGGCACAATTGCGGCTTTCTTAGGTCTGATCGGCTTCATATGCTGTTTTTCGGCAGTTGCCGCAGAAATCTTCACCATGACGTGCCAATCCGCTTTGACCTGCCGCGAAGGCTGTGGCGCTTGCTGCATCGCGCCGTCGATCACCTCCCCGCTGCCGGGAATGCCCGCTGGCAAGCCCGCGGGGCAGGCATGCGCCCAGTTGCTGCCCGACATGCGTTGCGCGGTGTTCGGGCGGCCCGAGAGGCCGGATTTCTGCGGCGGGCTGCGTCCGTCGCATGAGATGTGCGGCGATTCGCGTGAGGCGGCGCTGCTGTGGCTGACGCGGCTGGAAGCGATGACTGCGCCGGCATCCCGTTCGGATGGTGGCCATGCTTGACGGAGGTAAATCGATGATTGGCACAACGCGCCGGCGCTGGCTGGCGGCTGCGGGTGTCGCGGCGCTTGCCACGGCCGGATGGCTGGGTGGATGTAGTGTGTTCCGCGACGAATACACCTTCTCGCAAAGCCAGTTGCAGGCGGCGCTGGAGAAGAAATTTCCGTTCAACAAGCGGTATATGGAGCTGTTCGATATCCAGCTTGCCAATCCGCAGCTCATGCTCGACGCCACGCGCAATCGCGTGACGGTGGCATTCGATGCGACGATCGACAATCGCCTGTTCTTCCGGCAGCCGCTGACGGGGCGCTTCGCGCTTGACAGCGCCCTGCGGTACGACCAGCCAACGCGGTCCCTGGTCCTGCAGGACCCCGAGGTCAAACAGTTCGACGTGCAGGGGCTGCCAAGCCAGTTTTCTCGCCAGCTCAATGCGCTTGGCGGTATTCTCTCGGAGCAGTTGCTGCAGGGCTATCCGCTCTATACGTTCAAGCCGGAGCAGCTTCGGCTGGCCGGCACTAACGTCGAGCCCGGTACAATCACGGTCCTGCCGGACGGTATCAACGTCAAGATTAATCGGCCATAAATCCGAATCAACAATAATGCTCGTGCCCGCGCCCATACCGGCGGGTCTTGCGCAGACTTTTCGCGCCTCCCTCTCCTGATTCCGCATGGATATTGCACTCGCCCTGAAAGCCGTCATCCTTGGCATTGTCGAAGGACTGACCGAATTCCTTCCCATCTCCAGTACTGGTCACCTGATCCTCGCGGGTCAGTTGCTCGATTTCAACGACGAGAAGGGCAAGATTTTCGAGATCGTGATCCAGTTTGGCGCCATCCTGGCCGTTTGCTGGGAATTCCGACAGCGCATCGGCACCGTGATCAGCGGCCTGGCCAGCGATGTCAAATCGCAGCGCTTTGCGGTCAACGTGATCGTGGCCACGATACCGGCCATCGTGCTGGCGCTGGTCTTCGGCAAATGGATCAAGGCCCATCTGTTCAACCCGATCACCGTGGCGACGGCGTTCATCATCGGTGGCGTGGTGATCCTGCTGGCCGAATGGCGCGAGGCGCGTCGCGGCACGGTGTCGGCCCCACAAGGCAATGCGTTGCTGGAGGCCGCCAAGGCGGGCGCGCCGCGCATCGAATCGGTGGACGACCTGAACTGGCGCGATGCGCTGAAGGTGGGTCTGGCCCAGTGCTTCGCGCTGGTGCCCGGTACCTCGCGCTCCGGTGCGACGATCATCGGCGGCATGCTGTTCGGTCTGTCGCGCCAGGTGGCCACGGAGTTCTCGTTCTTCCTGGCGATTCCGGTGATTTTCGGCGCCACGGTCTACGAACTCTACAAGGCGCGCGCGCTGTTGTCCGCTGACGATCTCGGCATCTTCGCGGTGGGCTTCGTTTTCGCGTTCCTGTCGGCGTTCCTTTGCGTGCGCTGGCTGCTGCGTTTCGTGGCCACGCATGATTTCAAGCCATTCGCGTGGTACCGCATCGCCTTTGGCATCATCGTGCTCCTGACCGCGTGGACCGGGGTCATTTCCTGGCACGCCTGATCGCTGCCGGGCTTGTCCCGGCATCGGAAATGCAAAGAGGGGCGATTGCCCCTCTTTTGCTTTGTTGCGATTCGATGGTCGATATCCGCTTACTTCTTCCGGAATACGACGTCCCACACGCCATGGCCAAGGCGCAGTCCGCGCTTCTCGAACTTGGTCACGGGCCGGTAATCGGGCCGTTCCGCGAATCCGCCATCGGCCTTCGACGTGTTTTCGAGGGCCGGCTCGCCGGATAGCACTTCCACCATCTGGTGGGCGTACTCTTCCCAATCGGTCGCGCAGTGAATGTAGCCCCCCGGCTTGAGCCGGCTGGCCAGCAGCTTCACCAGCGGCGGTTGCACCAGTCGACGCTTGTTGTGGCGCTTCTTGTGCCACGGGTCGGGAAAGTAGATATGCACGCCATCGAGCGAGTTCTCGGTGAGCATGTGCGCGGCGACTTCGACGGCGTCGTGCTGCATGATGCGCACGTTCTGAAGGCCACGCTCCCCGATCAGCTTGAGCAGGGCGCCAACGCCGGGCTCATGCACCTCGCAGCCCAGGAAGTTGTCCTGTGACCGGAGGCCGGCGATATGCGCCGTCGTCTCGCCCATGCCAAATCCGATTTCGAGGATCGAGGGCGCCTCGCGTCCGAAGGTGGCCGCCCAGTCCAGCGGTTCGGGCTGGTAGGGAACGATATAGGTCGGTCCCAGTTCGTCCATCGCCCGCTGCTGTCCGGTCGAGGTGCGCCCGGCACGCCTGACGAACGAGCGGATTCTGCGCGGATGTGCGACTTCGTCGCCCGGGTTGGAAGTGCCTTGGGAGGCGTCGGCGGACTTTCCAGACGCGCTTTCGGCATCGTCGCCCGGCAGCGGATCGGTGTTCGTGTCTTGGGGAAGCATGGCAACAAAAAGCCGCCGGGCGGATCGCCGATCATCGTTTCGACCGGGTGCCAGAGGCGGCTTGCGTAGTGAGAGTGGAGCGGGCGATGGGAATCGAACCCACGTCTTTAGCTTGGGAAGCTAAGGTAATGGCCATTATACGACGCCCGCTATGGCTTACTGGGGGCGGATTGTAGCATGACAGGGCCGAGAGGCCAGCCCGAGCCGTGACTAGCATTCGGCGTCTTTCGGTCGCCCGCCTAAGGAAGGTCGGATTGCACGAATGCTGCTGCCAATCGGCACGCATAGAAATGCCGCGATGGCGGCCGCGCCCCGATCCATGGCCGCGCCGTTGACAACCCCCCAGCATGCAGCCGGCACCTATCGTCCAGCCGAGCAGTATCCCAGCCGCGCATTGATTCGTGATCCCCGGAGGTGCCGGCGCGCAAGCTCGATCTCAGCATTTTGGGCGGCGATATCTGCAAGCTGGCCTCTTTCATCTGGCGCCTGTCGATAGATTGTCTGCCGTTCGGCTAACTCGAAGATTCGTTGGGGGATTCCAGGCTGCAGGCGCTCGTATTCGGCAAGGGTGTCAGGGAGGGCGGCATCGGTCCGTAATGAAGTGTCGTTTGCGGCGCATGCATGGTGGCTATCGGATGGGAGGAGGGCGGTCCTGTGTCCTTGGGAAAGCTGCTCCAGCCAGGCCATTCAAGCGTCCGCGCACAAAGGCGGAGTGGAACACTGCCGTCAGGAGATTCGTTGGCCGCCCGGTCTTTGCCGCATCATTGCCCGGCATGATCTCGTCCAGTTCGCGACCCGTTTTCGTCCTCGTCAAAAACCTTACTGTCCCGGCCAACCCGGCGCACAATACCGCCTACCACTACACAAGCCACAAGCGCCCCCCGCTCTCGTGCACCCGATTCCTGCCCAACGCTTCAACGCGGAGTTTCTGCCCCGTATCGCCGAGCGCGTGCAATCGCTATTCCATGGCACGCTGAACGTCGAACTGCTTCCTCACACATCGGTAGACCAACCCGCGCGGCTACGTATCTGGGCCCTGGCGCGTGCTGGTGGCGGGCGCTACGCGTGCCCGCTCGATATCACGTTGTCGTGGGATAGCTACGAAGTCGACCGCTTGTTTGCCGCGGGTGGCGATCAGCGGTTTGCCGAGTACCTCGGCGCCTTGCCGGGCAAGCTCAATGCGTGGCAGGACGCACGACAGTTCGACTTCAATTCGCGTACGCAAGCCGACACCACCGTGCTGCTTGGTGGACTCGATTTCGAGCACCTGATTCGGTAACCACCGCCAGACTCTCGCGTCAAATGTGCGCCGAGGGGCCATTCAGTGTGCGTCCAAATGCCACTCTTCTGATGCGATTGGCTCAGGGTTTCACGTCCAGCCTGCAGGTCGCGTGGGCTTCAGTGTTGGCGTCGAGCCAGCGCAGTCCTTGCCCGTGGGCGATTGCGTTCGGCAGGCCGAGCCACGGCTCCACGCAATAGAAGTCGGACGTATTTTTTTCGGTCCATGTGGTGACCGCATACCAGGGCGTGCTGCTTTCCCCTTCCGTGAACAGTTCGATATCAATCGTGCGGGATGGCATCGCGAGACCAACGGACCCCGCTGCCTGGAGGAGGTGAAAGGTATCCTGCAGCCGCGGATCGGCGATGGAGTAGGTGCTATCGCCAGGTTCGGTGCCGGTGAGGCTTCCATCTTCCTTCTGGCGAACACGTGCGGACGGTGGCATCGACAGGCGGCTTTCCGCGCGTTGCTCGTGCGGCAGGGCGAAGTAAAAGTGGTGGCCCGCGTAATAGGGCAGGGGGCGGCTGCCTAGGTTGCGTGTGGTGAGCGTGACCTCGAGCCCATTGGTCGTCAAACGATAGGTGACGGCGAACGCGAAATCGTAGGGATATCCCGCGTGGGTGGCGTCGGATGACGTCAATGTCAGGCTGATGGACGAGTCCGAGTGCGCGGTCACCGTGAACGGCAGATCGCGGGCGAAACCGTGCTGGGGCAGGCTGTGCACCGTGCCGTCGGGGTCGCGCCACTTGCCCGCTTCGCCGTCGACGAAATGGCGTCCGATAAATGGAAACAGCAACGGATTGCCACCACGGATCTTGGCAACGCGCGACCAGTCGGCGTCATCGGGCCAGAACAGGATGTCCTGCCCATGATGGACCCAACGCACCAGCCGGCCACCATGGTCGGGGGCCAGCAGCAGATAGCTGCGGTCGTTATCGATCCTGAGAAGATCCTGACCCTGGTATCGCTGCGTGGAGGTGGTGGGCATGTCGACTGCGGAAGATAAGGGGAGAACCGAAGGTTAGCACCCTGCCTCTTCGGCTCATTTCTTCGGCCCATTCAGGCGCCATCGCTCAGCCAAACATCTCGTCGCTCATGTGGATGGTCTCTCGCAGCAGCGGGTAGACCTGCGATTCCCAGCGTTTGCCGTTGAACACGCCGTAGTGGCCCACGCCGGTCTGGATGTGATGCATCCGCATATACGGGCGCAGGCTGGCGCAGAGGTCCTGCGCGGCCATGGTCTGGCCGATCGCGCAGATGTCGTCGCGCTCTCCTTCCACGGTCAGCAGGGTGGTGCGGCGGATCGCGTCGGTCGATACGCGCCGGCCCGCCACGTCGAGCAGCTTCTGGGCCAGCAGAAAGCGCTGGAAGACCAGGCTGATGGTCTCGAGATAGAACTCGGCCGTCAGGTCCATGGTCGCGAAGTACTCGCTATAGAACGTCTGGATTTCGTCGGCCTTGCCATGCTCTCCGCGCGCACGCAGGTCATACAGATCACGCAGCGCCTGTTCGTGGCGCTCGCGGTTCATGCTCATGAACGCGATGAGCTGGACGAAGCCCGGATACACGCGTCGCAGCGCGCCGGCGAAACGCAGCGGCACGTATCCGATCAGCGTGTTTTCGAACCACTCGATCGGGCGGCTGGTAGCCAGCGCGTTGACGCGGGTGGGATTCACGCGCGCATCGATCGGGCCCGCCATCAACGTCAGGCTCGGCGGCTGTGCCGGGTCGCCGTCCTCGGCCATCAGCGCGACGGCCGCCAGCGCGGCGACAGTCGGCTGGCACACGGCCACGACATGCGTGTTGCCACCCAATACGTGGAGGAACGTGATCAGGTGATGCACGAATTCGTCGAAGCCGAATCGGCCACAGACGAGCGGGATGTCACGAGGGTTATGCCAGTCGGTAATGTAGACGTCATGGTCGCGGAGCATCGTTTCCACGGTACCGCGCAGCAGCGTGGCGAAGTGGCCGGACATCGGCGCCACCAGCAGCACACGCGGTTGCTGGGGCGCGCCCTCGCGGCGAAAACGCAGCAATGTGCAGAACGGCGTACGTATGACGATTTCTTCGGTCACGGGCACATGCTCGCCGCGACCATTGATACGCACGCGGTCGATGCCGAAAGGAGGGCGGTAGTGAGTCAGACGTGCCAGTGCCAGCACTTCGCACCAGGCGCGTAGCGCGCGCAGCGTCTCGCTGTTGTCGGCGCGACGGTATCCGGAGATGAGCGTGGAGGCGATGTCGGCCAGCGAGCAGGCCGGCTGCATCATATCCGCGTAGAGCTGATAGGTCTGGTAGAGCATGGCTCGGTCCCCCCACGTCCGTCGAGCCCCATTGCCGCAATATATATGCCACGGGCGTCGATGTTGGCACGCCGTTTGCAAATTTTGTCTGGCTTGGTGGGTGAGGGCACGCAAAGGGTGCGGAGTGGCGGAGCGGCCCCGTAGCGGCGACGACAGGCGGCCTCGCACTGGTGCCGGACGCGCCGGCGGCACGCACCGCGCGGGTGCGTGCTGGCATATGGTCCGCTCGCCGCCGATACTGCAAGCGAACATCGCACAATGCCCCGGGGGCAGAGGAGGCACGATGTCGAAGACGACGCTGACGATCAGCAGCAAGACGTATTCGTCCTGGTCACTGCGTGGATGGTTGCTGGCCCGGTTTGCGGGGCTTGAATTCGAGGAGGTGCTGGTGCCGCCGGATGACCCGGCCGCGCGGGCGGAGATCCTGCTGCTGTCGCCGTCGATCCTGGTGCCGTGCCTGCGCCATGAGGGCGTGACCGTCTGGGACACGATGGCGATTGCGGAGTACCTCAACGAGATCCGGCCAAAGGCGAAGCTATTGCCGGACGATCTGGTCGCGCGCGCCCACTGCCGCGCGATCTGCGGCGAAATGCACTCCGGCTTTGCCGCCATGCGCGCGGCGCTGCCAATGAACCTGAAGGGGCATTTCCCGGGACTGAAGGTCTGGTCGCGCGCGCAGGCCGATATCGACCGCATTACCGCGATCTGGGCGGAGTGCCTGCAACGCTACGGCGGTCCTTACCTGTTCGGCAAGCGCCGCACCATTGCCGATGCGATGTACGCGCCGGTGGTGACGCGTTTCATCACGTACGGCGTGAAGCTCGATGCGCCGCTCGTCGAGTTCTGCAAGACGATCCTGGCCATGCCCGAGATGCAGGAATGGATTCATGCCGCTCGCGAGGAGCCCGACGAGATCAGCGAACTCGACGTCGAGTTCTGACGCCGCGCCTTACGCCGGTTGCGCGGCGCGCGTCAGGTAGTCCTCGGCATACGCGAAGTACCACGTCAGGCACTCGGGATTCGCCATGGCATCGCGGTTGGCGATCTTCTCGGGTGCATGACCGAGCAGCAGCTTCTTGATCGGCACTTCCATCTTTTTGCCCGAGAGCGTGCGCGGCACGCCGGGCACCTGCAGGATCTCGTTCGGCACGTGCCGCGACGACAACGCAACGCGAATGCGCGCGCGCAGGGTGTCGCGCAGGGCATCGTCCAGCGCCATGCCCTCTCGCAGCGCCACGAACAGTGGCATATACGATTCGCGGCCGAGGTATTCGAGATCGACCACCATGCTGTCGAGCACTTCGGGCAACTCTTCCACCACGCGATACAGCTCGCTCGTGCCCATGCGGATGCCGTATCGGTTGATCGTCGCATCGGAGCGACCGTAGATGATGGCGCCGCCGCGCGGTGTGATGCGAATCCAGTCGCCGTGGCGCCACGCGTTCGGATAGGTGTCGAAGTAGCTGTCGCGGTAGCGCTTGCCGTCGGCATCGCCCCACAGGAACAGCGGCATGGATGGCATCGGCTCGGTGCAGACCAGTTCGCCCACCTCGTCGATCAGTGGCTTGCCGTTGTCGTCAAAGGCTTCGACCTTGGCGCCCAGGCAGCGGCACTGCATTTCGCCCTGATAGACCGGCAGCAGGGGGCATCCGGCCACGAACGATCCGGCGAAGTCAGTGCCGCCGGACATCGGCGCCAGCCAGATGTCGGCGCGCACGTGCCCGTAGATCCAGTCGTACGCTTCCTCCGGCAGTGGCGATCCCGTCGAGCCCAGACCGCGCAGGCGTGACAGATCGGCGATCTCCGCCGGTTCTACGCCCGCCTTCATGCAATTGGTGAAGAATGCGGCGCCGGCGCCGAACATCGTCACACGCGCCTGATCCACGAATCGCCAGAGCACGCCGGCATCGGGCCACGCCGGGTTGCCGTCGTAGAGCGCGATGGTGGTGCCCAGCAGCAGGCCAGCTACCTGCGCATTCCACATGATCCAGCCGCTGCTGCTGTACCAATGGAACACATCATCTGTGCCCAGGTTGTTGTGGAATGCCATCAGCTTGAGCTGCTCGATCACGATGCCGCCGTGCCCGTGGACGATTGGCTTTGGCATACCGGTGGTGCCGGACGAATAGACGATCCACAACGGATGATCGAACGGGACCGGCGTGATCTCGAGCGGCACGTCGTGCGCCAGCACGTCGCTCCAGGTGTGGCGCCGGGCATGTGGCTCGGGCGTGACGTTGCTGCCGATCGACGGCACGATCACGAGGTCGGTCAGCGAGGGTAGCGCGGCAACCAGATCGGCGACCACAGGCGCTCGATCGTACGTCTTGCCGCCGTATCGGTAGCCATCGACGGCGATCAACACCTTCGGTTCGATCTGGCGGAAGCGGTCGATCACAGCCACCTGGCCCATGTCCGGCGCGCAGCCGGACCAGATCGCGCCCACGCTGACGGTTGCCAGGAATGCGACGATCGTTTCCGGCACGTTGGGCAGGTAGCCGGCCACGCGGTCACCGCGCGTTACGCCCATCTGGCGCAAGGCGTGGGCAACCGAGGCGACTTGTGATTCCAGCGCGTCCCAACTGATATCGGCTAGCGGTTGGGCCTCGCCGGCATGGCGAATGGCGGTGCGCTGGCGTGCCAGGCCGGTGCCGGCGTGGCGGAAGATCTGCTGCGCGTAGTTGAGCGTCGCGCCCTCGAACCAGCGCGCGCCCGGCATGGTGCGGCGATCCAGCACACGCTGCGCGGGCGTGTCGAAGCGTACGTCGAAGTAATCGACGATGGTCTGCCAGAACGCTTCGATGTCGGTGACCGACCATTGCCAGAGGCTGGCGTAGTCACGGAAGTCGAGGCCGCGCGCGCCGCGCAGCCACTTCATATAGGCGGCCAGATGGCTGCTTTCGGTGAATGCCGCGGACGGCGTCCATGCCGGCTGTCCGGCCTGGGTTGCAAGCGTCATTTGTCTCCTCCGGGCCCGTCTGCGCGGGCCATGAGAGTGTTGTCGTGGATTGCCGGTCAAAAAGCGATGATAGCGGGCAATCGCGCTACTTGCCTGGGCCTTCCTCGAACAACGAGCCCCACATCTGATCCACGCGGGCCTTGATCTCCGGGGCCATGGTGATCGGGGTGCCCCATTCGCGCGTGGTTTCGCCGGGCCACTTGTCGGTGGCGTCGATACCCATCTTCGATCCCAGGCCGGAGACCGGCGAGGCAAAGTCGAGGTAGTCGATCGGCGTGTTGTCGACCATCACGGTGTCGCGGGTCGGGTCCACTCGCGTGGTGATCGCCCAGATCACTTCCTTCCAGTCACGAACGTCGATGTCGTCATCCACCACGACGATGAACTTCGTATACATGAACTGGCGCAGGAAGCTCCACACGCCGAACATCACGCGCTTGGCGTGGCCGGCGTACTGCTTCTTCATGCGGACGAGTGCCATGCGGTAGCTGCAGCCCTCGGGCGGCAGGTAGAAGTCGGTGATCTCGGGAAACTGCTTCTGCAGCAGCGGCACGAACACCTCATTCAGCGCCACGCCGAGCACGGCCGGCTCGTCGGGCGGCTTGCCCGTATAGGTGGAGTGGTAGACCGGGTCGCGCCGCATCGTGATGCGATCGATCGTGAAGACCGGGAACCAGTCCTGCTCGTTGTAATAGCCGGTGTGATCGCCGTACGGGCCTTCCAGGGCGTGCTGGTAGCCGGACGGGTGGTTCGGATCGGGCTGGATGTGGCCCTCGAGGATGATCTCCGCCGATGCGGGCACCGACAGTTCGGACAGCGTAGGCGTGATACAGCTGGCCAGTGCGGTGCGGCTGCCGCGCAGCAGGCCGGCGAATTGGTACTCGGAGAGTGTGTCGGGCACGGGCGTGACGGCCCCGAGGATCGTGGCCGGATCGGCGCCCAGCGCCACGGCGATCGGAAACGGCTTGCCCGGGTTGGCCAGCGCGTGCTCGCGGAAATCGAGCGCGCCGCCACGGTGGGCGAGCCAGCGCATGATGACCTGGTTACGGCTGATGACCTGCTGGCGATAGATGCCCAGGTTCTGGCGCTTCTTGTGCGGGCCCTTCGTCACGACCAGGCCCCATGTAATTAGTGGTGCTGCATCGCCGGGCCAGCAAATCTGGATTGGCAGGCGCGCGAGATCGACGTCGTTGCCTTCCCAGACGATCTCCTGGCACGCGGGGCTGCTCACGCGCTTGGGCGCCATGTCCCATACGGATTTGGCCAGCGTAAACAGCTTGCCGGCTTCACGCAGGCCACGCGGCGGCTCCGGTTCCTTGAGGACCGAGAGCACGCGGCCGATGTCGCGAAGATCCTCAAGTGACGATGCGCCCATGCCCTGCGCCACCCTCTGTGTCGTGCCGAACAGATTTGCCAGGACAGGCACCTTATAGATATCGCCATTGTCACGTCGCGGTTGCTCGAACAGGACCGCCGGGCCGTTCGCGCGCAGCAGGCGGTCGCAGATCTCGGTCATTTCGAGGTTCGGAGACACCGGTGCTGCCACGCGTTTCAGCTCGCCACGCTGCTCGAGCTGGCTCATAAAATCGCGCAAGTCTTTGTATTGCATAGTGAAATCGATTTGGGGTGCGGTGTCGCGAGGGGTCATGGCGCGACGTTTCCAATGTGTGTGACGATACACACGCCATCGCAAAGGCGCAAAAAAATCGTGCCGGCGCGCGAGTTGAAATTGTAAATAAACTGCGAGGCCGGTCAGGTGGTGGAGGGGGAGCAATACTAGGCCCGGCTTATGATTCCGGGTTTGCGGGTGCGCTGACGGCCGCCCGGAGGCCGTTGTTACATATATATAAAAGTAGTGTTATTGCAATTTGTTATGCTTGACGGGTTATAAAAGCGTTCCTACAATCCGGTCTGCTCTTCGAGGTGTTGCGCCGCAACATGGCTTTTTGTCCTCTGTCAATAGGATGTCTGCCGAATCGCTGCGAATACAACACCTCAATTGATCGCGATCATGAGGCTGCCGGGAGTGGCCCGATCGACGATCACCCCGGCGGGATGCCGGGGCATGAATGAGTGCTTAGTGGCAGGGTGCGGCTCCCCAGGTTCGTACCCTGTTTCTCGTTGGGCGCATGGGGAGCGCCCGCCAACAGGTGCTGGACACCCCTGCTAGGTGACGCAGCATCCTTACTTGAGTACGTTGAGATCGGGCTCGCGCAGTTGTCAGGCGCGCGCAGCGGGCAGCGGATGGAGGTAAGCATGAGCGGTTGGAAAACCCTTCATCTTCCCGGTATCGGGCGGGCATTGCAGGTCCGCTTTAGACAACCGGTTCCCGGTGTGAGCCGCGCACTGCAAGTGCGACTGGCCCATCCGGTGGCAGGCCGCGCGTTGCTGCGCGGTGGCCGCACAACCTTGAAGTACACCCTGAACAGTCTCGGGGTGCTGTCGGTGGCCGCAGCGGTCACCTTGACCGTCAGCCAGCAATGGCGGACCTCGCTCGCCGGTGCGCTGGCAGGCAATGAAGCCCCTGCCGTGCTGGTGGATGCCGCCATGTCGAAGGATTCGATCAGCCATGTGCCGCCCATGTCGGCGGATGTGGCCGCGTCGCGCCTGGTGGCCGCCGTGGCCAGCCATGGCAGTTCGGGCCTGCCGACCGTGTCGGGCGTGGACGAATGGAGCCAGACGGCTGCCGGCAAGGTGCCGTCCGTGGCGCATCTGGCCGCGCAGATTCCGGTCCAGCGCGTGGCGCTGGACGCCCGCAACACGGCTGCGCTCGGCTCCGCGCGTGAGCAGGCTGCCGTGGCCGAGTACATCGCCCGCAAGTACCGCGTGGCGACGCAGGCGACTGCGCAGCTCGTGAAGGCCGCCTATATGACGGGTCGCGAGGTCGGTATCGATCCGCTGCTGATCCTGGGCGTGATCGCGATCGAGTCGAGCTTCAATCCGTACGCGGAAAGTGGCGTTGGCGCGCAGGGCCTGATGCAGGTCATGACGAAGGTTCACCAGGACAAGTACGAGGCCGTGGGCGGCGTGTCCGCCGCGCTGAATCCGTACGCCAACATCAAGATTGGCGCGCTGGTGCTCAAGGATTGCATCGCGCGTGCCGGTTCGATCGAAGGCGGGCTGAAGTACTACGTGGGTGCCACGACCAATACCGACGGCGGCTATGGCGCCAAGGTGCTGGCCGAGCGCGCGCGTCTGCGTGCCCTGCTGGGTCTGCCGAACACGGAGAAGGCACCGGCCGTTTCCGATACCAAGACGCAAGCCGAGCATCATCAAGGCACCGAGAAGCTCGAGGCGTCCGGCAATACGGCCCAGTCGGCCTGAGCAGCGGATTCTCGTCGCTCATGAAAAAGGCACCCCTTGGGGTGCCTTTTTCGTTTGATGCCTGTGAAAAGGTGAGCAACCCAGGCAATCCGCGCAGGCGCTACCTCTACCTCTACCGCTACCGCAGGAAATGATGCAATCGCTGCATCGCCTCCTCGATGTTCTGCATCGACGTCGCGTATGAAATCCGGATGTAGTCGTTGGCGGTATGCGGGCCGAAGTCCGTGCCAGGCACCATGACCACGCCGGCATCGTGCAGGATGGCCTGTGTCAGACGGTCAGCGTTGCCGGCGGCGGGATGATTGACGTGGCGGCAGTTGGCGTAGACGTAGAACGCGCCGTCTGGCTTGACCGGCACGCGCAGACCGAGTGCTTCGAGCGCGGGGACGATGGCATCGCGGCGGCGGCGGAATTCCGCCTTGCGCTCGTCATAGATCGCCAGTGCCTCGGGCGTGAAGCAGGCCAGCGCGGCGTGCTGGGCCACGGCCGACGCGCAGATGAACAGGTTCTGCGCGACCTTCTCGAATGCCGGCACCAGCGAGTCGGGCACCACAAGCCAGCCGAGGCGCCAGCCGGTCATGTTGAAGTACTTCGAAAAGCTGTTAACGGTCACGACGTTGTCGTCGAGCGAGAGCGCCGAGACCGGCGGTGCGTCGTACGACAGCCCCTGGTAAATCTCGTCGAGGATTGCGAAGCCCTGGCGCTTGCGGACCTCGGCCAGGATGGCCTTGAGTTCGTCGGGCAGGATCGACGTGCCGGTCGGGTTCGACGGCGATGCCAACAGCACGCCCCGCGTGTTCTCGCCCCAGTGCCCGATCACCTGGGCCGCCGTGAGCTGGAAACGTTCTTCCGGGCCGCTCGGGATCATCTTCGCGTGGCCATCGAATGCCGCCACGAAATGCCGGTTGCAGGGGTAGCTCGGGTCCGGCATCAACACCTCGGCGCCGATCTCGACGAGTACGGCGCAGGCCAGCAACAGCGCGCCCGAGGCGCCGGCCGTGACAATCACGCGTCGGGCCGGGACATCGATACCATAGGCCGTCTTGTAATAGCCGGCGATGGCTTCACGCAGCGCGTGGATGCCAAGCGCGCCCGTGTACTGGGTGACACCGCGGCGCATCGCGGCTTCGGCAGCGTGAATGACCGGCGCGGCAGCCGTGAAGTCGGGCTCGCCGATACCCATATGGATGATGTGGCGCCCGGCGCGTTCGAGTTCGGCGGCCTGCTTGGCCAACTCCATCACGTGGAAGGCGTCGATGTTGGCGAGGCGGGAAGCGGTGGCAAGGCGCTGGAGATCCATGGCAATCGGGACTGGCCCGTCAGAGAGTCAGAGAAGGGATGGCATGGCGCATCGTCATCGGCTGCGCACGCCGAACATCGGGTGACCAAACGAAAACACCCGCCGGGGCGGGTGTTTTGCCGGTGCTGAGCATATTCGAATGCCACGCACCGAAATGCAACATCTGTTTTAAATGCGCGAATTAACGTCGAGCTGATACTTCTGGCGCCCGCACCTGCGCGGCCAGCTTGTCGAGCACGCCGTTGACGTACTTGTAGCCTTCCACGCCGCCGAAGGTCTTGGTCAGTTCGACAGCTTCGTTGATCACGACCTTGTACGGAATGTCCAGGCAGTGCACGAGTTCGTAGCTGCCAACCAGCAGCGCGGCGCGCTCGACCGGCGACAGTTCGTCGACGGTGCGGTCCAGGAACGGCTCGAAGGCCGCCGTCAGACGTGCTTCCTCGCGCACGGCGCCACCCAGCAGGGCGTCGAAGTGCTCGCGGTCGGCCTTGTTGAAGCCTTGGGCATCGTGCAGATGGGCCTGGATGGCGCCAATATCGTTGCGATTCAGCAGCCACTGGTACAGGCCCTGCAAGGCCAGCTCGCGCGAACGGCGACGCGCGCTCTTCGGCGGTGCCTTCGGCTCGGTGCGGGGCTTGGCGCCAGCCGGCTTGCCGGCTGCCTCGCCCTTGTCGCCGGTGTCGGGCGCGTCACTCATCATCTTCCTCGTCTTCTGCGTCTTCGGCGTCATGCTCGCGCAGCGAATCGAGCGCGACCACCAGGTTGGCCATTTCCACTGCGGCGCGGGCGCAATCGCGGCCCTTCTCGCGGGTGCGGGCATGGGCCTGGGCGTCGGTGTCGACGGTCAGGATGCCGTTGGCGATGGGCACGTTGAAATCGAGGCCCACGCGAGTGATACCGGCGCCGGATTCATTCGAGACCAGCTCGAAGTGATACGTTTCGCCACGCACCACCGCGCCCAGCGCGACCAGCGCGTCGAACTGGCCGCTCTCGGCCATTTTCTGCAGCGCCAGCGGCACTTCCAGTGCGCCCGGCACGGTCACCAGCAGCGTGTCTTCACCTTCGACGCCCAGCTTTTTCAGTTCCGCCATGCAGGCCTCGCGCAGTTCGTCGCAGACGGGCTCGTTGAAACGTGCCTGCACGATGCCGATACGCAGGCCTTCACCGTCGAGGTTGCTCTCGTAGAAGCCGTGATCCATTGTTATTTCTCCAGTGATTCGGTCAGGCAGCCGCGCGGATGCGCCGCTGCCGGGTCAATCGGTACGATCCGTTCCCGGTCAGCCGCGATTCGACTCGCCGCTCATCGGCTGGCAGCCAACGATCTCGAGTTCGTAACCGGTCATGCTCGGCATCTTCTGCGGCGAACCCAGCACGCGCATCTTGCCCACGCCGATGTCGCGCAGGATCTGCGCGCCCACGCCGTAGGTGCGCAGGTCCGGCTTGCGGCGCGGACGGTTCTCCGGAGCATCCAGCGCGGCGAACTGCTCGAACAGCATTTCCGGCGAGTCGCCGCAGTTCAGCAGCACCATCACGCCTTGTTCGGCGCCATGCAGCACTTCCAGCGCGGCGGGCAGGCTCCACGAATGGGTGGTGTGGCCGGCTTCCAGCAGGTCGAGCACCGACAACGGCTCGTGCACGCGCACCAGCGTCTCGCGGTCCGGCTGGGGCTTGCCCTTGACCAACGCCACATGGGCGCGGCCGGACGGCTTGTCGCGATACAGCACGCTGTGGAACGTGCCCCACGGCGTTTGCATGTCGCGCTCGCCCACCCGTTCGATGATGCTTTCGGTGCGGCTGCGGTAGTGGATCAGGTCGGCGATCGTTCCGATCTTGAGGTCGTGCTCGCGCGCGAACTCGATCAGGTCCGGCAGCCGGGCCATCGTACCGTCGTCCTTCATGATTTCGCAGATCACCGCGGCGGGCGTCAGGCCAGCCAGGGTGCCAAGGTCGCAGCCGGCCTCGGTATGGCCGGCGCGGATCAGCACGCCGCCGGGCTGGGCCGTCAGCGGGAAGATGTGACCGGGCTGCACCAGGTCGCTCGCGCGGGCGTCACGGGCCACGGCGGCCTGGACGGTGCGGGAACGGTCGGCTGCCGAGATGCCAGTGGTCACGCCTTCGGCGGCTTCGATGGATACCGTGAAGTTGGTGCCATGCACGGTGCCGTTGCGCGACACCATCGGATACAGCTCGAGCTGGCGGCAGCGTTCGGCGGTCAGCGTCAGGCAGATCAGGCCGCGGCCGTACTTGGCCATGAAGTTGATGGCTTCCGGCGTCACGAAATCGGCCGCCAGGACAAGGTCGCCCTCGTTTTCACGATCTTCCTCGTCCACAAGGATGACCATGCGGCCGGCACGAATGTCGGCAATGATGTCTTCGATACGAGAGATAGTCATGGTTGGGGCGACGTATGAGTGGCGAGCGGGATGCTTTTCGGCGGGCAGGGCCGGCGGCGGGATGCGACGATGCCGGCGAAATCAAGGCCGCTATTGTACGCCAAGCCGTGCATGACTGGCCCGCTCCGACCCCGGGCGCCGCGGCGCCACCGCATCCGGGTTGGTCCCGGTTGCATCGGTGTGCGCGAAGCGCCATATCATGAAGCCATGACTTTTGCCATCTAAGGAGATCGCGCATGACACCGCCGCTGCAGGGCATCCGCATTGTCGAATTTGAAGGAATCGGCCCCGGGCCGCTGGCGGGCCGGATGCTGGCCGACATGGGGGCGCAGGTGACAGTCATCGCGCGGGGCCAGCGGGTGGCTGTGGCCGACCAGCTAGGTGGTGACAAGCCCAGCCCGCTGCGGCGCGGCAAGGTCATCGTGCCACTCGATCTGAAGCAGCCTGACGATCTGGCCGAGGCAATGCGGTTGGTGGACGGCGCCGATGCCTTGATCGAAGGTAACCGTCCGGGTGTGATGGAACGGCTGGGCCTGGGCCCGGCCGACTGCGCCGCCCGTAATCCGAAGCTGGTCTATGGGCGCATGACGGGGTGGGGCCAGTCCGGCCCGCTCGCGCAGACCGCCGGACACGACCTCAACTACGTGGCGCTGACGGGGATCCTGTCGCTCTCGGCCCGCCCGGGCGAGGCGCCGATGATCCCGCCCACCGTGGTCGGCGATGCGGGCGGCGCGCTGGGGCTGGCGTTCGGTATCGTCTGCGCCCTGCTAGACGCCCGTGCCTCGGGGCGCGGGCGTGTGGTCGATGGCGCCATCGTCGACATGGTGGCGATGCTCGGCAGCATCGCGGTGTGGGTGCGCAATAACGGCCAGCTCGATGGCCCCACACCCAGCCCGTTCCATCAATCGCCGTTCTATGATGTGTATGGCTGTGCCGACGGTGGATTCATCACGATCGGCGCGCTGGAGCCCCAGTTCTATGCGCTGTTGCTGGAGCGGCTCGGCATGACCGACGTCGATCCCGCCGCGCAGTATGACCACGCGGCCTGGCCCGCGTTGAAGCAGCGTTTCACTAGGCTCTTCGCGAGCGAGCCGCGCGCGCACTGGGACGCGCTGCTTGGCGGCACTGACGTTTGCTATGCACCGGTGCTGAGCATCGCGGAAGCGGCGCGGCACCCACACAATGTGGCGCGCGGCGTGTTTATCGCCCAGGAGGATGGGGCGCTGGACGTGGCGGGCGCGCCGAGGTTTGCGCCGTCAGGGGCGGCCTGACTGGAGCGAATGCGCACGGCGCGCATCGAGCGGATCGAGCGGAGAGGGGGAGAACATGAGATACGTAATGACGATCGTCGCACTGTGTCTGGGTGTCTTCATGAGCCCCCGCACGATGGCGCAGGAAGCCGCGCTCGAGGAGAGCGTCACGACGGTAAGCCTGCCGCGAGGCACCGAGCTGAGTCTCGTGGTCAGCAAGAAGCCCGGCTCCAGCCCTTCGACGGCGGCGCTGCTGTTTCCGGGCTATCCCGGCGTATTGCGGGTCGAAGTCCAGAACGGGGCGCCGGTCTATCAGCTTCGCGGCAACTTCCTGGTGCGCGCGCGCCGGCATCTGGTGAGCGATCAGGTGATGACGGTGATGGTCGACTGCCCGAAGGACTGCTGGAGCAACTGCGATGACGACTACCGGACGTCGGACCAGTATGCGGTCGACGTAGGCGCGGCGATCGACAAGCTCAAGGCGGACCTTGGCATTGGCAAGGTCTACCTGATCGGCACGAGCTATGGCACCGTGTCGAGCGCCTTCCTGGCGCGCAAGCTCGATGGCCGCATCGACGGCGCGGTGCACACGTCCACTATTACTGACCCACGCGCAGGCCGCAATCGCAATGCGCACGGCCTGCCGATGTGGAACTTCGACTGGACGGCGACGCATGTCGATCAGTTGTTTGTCCACCATCAGGATGACCCGTGTCCGCTGACGCAGTACCGGAGTATCGTGGCCCGGCGTGGAAACATTCCATTGATCACGGTGCTGGGGTCGAAGGGGGCGCGTGGAGAGCCTTGCGAGGCGTTCTCCCAGCACGGCTTCGTGGGACGCGAACAGGTGGTCATGCGGGCGATTGGCGACTGGATTGCCACGCGCAAGGCTGCGGAGACGGTGGGCGAGAAGGGCGACGAGTAAAAGGCCCGCGCTCATAGACCCGCGCTCAAGTCATGCCGGAATTCTGCCGACAACATGGATGCGGCTGAATGGCGCAAGTGTTCGCGCCTGCCGTGCCGCACTTGTCAAACTTGAATCAGGCAGAACCCAATGATCAATTCCATCGTCAGTTCGCTGAACGCCTCAGACCCAGGTAGTGATCCCGTAGGCCTCACGATGCTACGCAAGACGCTCGACCTGCAGTCGCAGGGCGTGGCCCAACTGCTGCAATCCATGCCCGGTGTTGGATCGGCTGGCAGCAATCCGCCGCATCTGGGTCAGAACATCGACATCAAGGTCTGAGCCTCACGCAGCGCAGCAAGAGCGAACGGCCACTGGCAATCGAATTGCCAGTGGCCGTTCTGCATTGCGCCGGTGGACGTCGGGTGGGCGCCGGGAAGAGGCGCCGGCAGCTACCGGCGCCATCGATTGTCAGACCAGCGGTTGTCCGGCGTCGGCGGATGCCGACAGCATTCGTTCCACGTACCGCGCGATCAGGTCGATCTCGAGGTTCACGCGCTTGCCCGGTGCCAGCTCGTTGAGCGTGGTGACTTCCACGGTATGCGGAATCAGGTTGATCGAGAACACGCAGCCGTCGGCTTCATCGCTGACGCTGTTGACGGTCAGCGACACGCCGTTGACCACCACCGATCCCTTGTAGGCCAGATAGCGGCCCAGCTCGCGCGGCGCGCGGATACGGAGCTCATGCGATTCGCCCACCGGTGCAAAGCGAACGACCTCGCCAAGTCCGTCCACGTGACCCGACACCAGGTGCCCGCCCAGGCGGTCGGCCAGACGCAGCGCCTTTTCCAGATTGACGCGGCCTGGCTGGTCGAGGCCGACGGTCTTGTCGAGCGATTCGCGTGACACGTCGACGTCGAATTGGCCCGCGCCCAGCGTTACCACGGTCATGCACGCGCCCTGGATGGCGATACTGTCGCCGATGCCGACGTCGGACAGGTCGAGATCGCCGGCCGCCACGCGCAGGCGCACGCCTGCGTTGACGTCACCGAACGGGGAGACGGTTTCGATGCGGCCAACCGCCGCCACGATGCCAGTAAACATGCTTGCCTCTTCGATGTGTGTGTTTGTTCAGTGTTGGGTATCGGCGCGGCGCGCGATAAGGCGCAGATCGTCGCCAATCTGGCGCACTTCGTGCCAGCGGAATTCGGTCGCGTCCTCAAGCTTCGACAGCGGCGGCAGGTTGAACATGCCCTGCGCGTCGCCAAGCAGCTTCGGCGCCAGGTAGACCAGCAGTTCGTCCGCGCAGCCTTCGCGGATCAGTGAGCCATTGAGCTTGAAACCCGCTTCCACGTGAAGTTCGTTGATGCCTCGCCGCGCGAGTTCTTCCAGCATGCGGCGCAGTTCCACCTTGCCATGCGGATTGGGCAGTACCACGACTTCGACGCCACGTGCCTCGAGCGCGCGCTGGCGGGCCTTGTCTTCGATGGCACAGAAGACCAGCACGGGTTTGGCGAAGTCGCCGGTATCGCGGTTGAGGATCTGCGCGTCGAGCGGCACTTCAAGCCGTGAGTCGACAAGCACGCGCTGCGGCTGCCGCGGCGTCGGGATGGCACGCACGGTCAGTGCCGGATTGTCGTCGCGGACGGTGCCAATACCGGTCAGGATGGCGCAGGCCCGGGCGCGCCAGGCGTGCCCGTCGTCGCGTGCGGGCTGGCCGGTGATCCACTGGCTTGTACCATCGTGCAGCGCAGTGCCGCCGTCGAGGGATGCAGCTACCTTGACTCGCACCCAGGGAAGTCCGCGCGTCATGCGCGAGATAAAGCCGATATTGAGATCCCGCGCTTCCTTTTCCAGCAACCCGCAGCGGACGTCGATGCCCGCGTCGCGCAAGCGCTGCAGGCCGCGGCCGGATACGGTGGGATTCGGATCTTCCATGGCAGCCACCACGCGCGCGATACCTGCGCGCACCAGCGCGTCGGCACATGGTGGCGTGCGGCCGAAGTGGCTGCACGGTTCCAGCGTGACGTAGGCGGTGGCGCCAGCGGGATCATGGCCGCGCGAGATCGCGTCCTTCATGGCCTGGATCTCGGCATGATCCTGGCCGGCCGGTTGCGTGTAGCCTTCCCCGATGACCAATCCGTCCTTCATCAGCACGCAGCCGACACGAGGGTTCGGCGTGGTGGTGAACATGCCACGCGCGGCGAGCGCGAGGGCCTGTTCCATGGCGGTGTAGTCAGCGGCGGAAAACATGGCGTGGGATTCTGGCCAAAGGGTTTGTCGGGAATCCGGTCCGGTCAGTCGCAATCGACATCGGTGCCGGGCCGGCAGATCCGGATGCGCCCCTGGGCACCGAGCCGGACCTGACGCTGCGCGCGGTGGCAGCGCAACTGGAACGTGGCGGCCAGAAAGCCGCCTTGCTCAGACCGTGAGTATCCCACAGGTGTCAAGCGCAGGCTTTGTGCGCCGGCAGGGCCCGCCGTGCTGCGGAGCGTGATCCGCAGGCACGGGTCGCTGGCTCTGACGACCGCGAGCGAAGGCTCCACGTCACTGTCCAACTGCCAGCCGCCATCCAGCGTGTGGGCGCCTGCCAGGGGGCCGATACGCACTTCAACGCGGCGACTGGCCGCCATTGTGCGTGCCAGCGCCAGTGACGCGGCCAGCCGGTCCGCGGCATGGGCCACCGTCTGCTCCGCAGTCAGGTTGCGAAGCACCGGCCACGCGGCGATGGCCAGGATCGCGCTGATGGCCAACGAGATCAGCAGTTCGGGCAAGGTGGCGCCGCGTTTGGCGTTTCGGGACGCGTGGCCTGTGGTTCGCATGTCAGCACTCCCAAGGCAACGGAATGGCGGCGGCGTCCGCCGTGGGCATGGAGAGCCACTCGCCATTGCTGCGCAGGACCAGCGTGCCACACGCTTTGTCCACATGCACTGGGGTGGCGCGTATCTCCACACAACGCGACAGATCGAGTCCGGCACAGCTTGTGGCAGTCAGCCAGTGGCGCGTGTGGGCTGGTGGGGGCGGTACGGGACGCGGCCACTGGCCGGCTGGTGTCGCCGCGCCCGGTGTGCTGGCGAACGAGGTGGTGAGCAGGGCGTGCCGCTCGAGTGAGAGCATCGCGGAAACCAGCTCGGTCCGTGCCTGTACGCGCCACGCGCGTTCCAGATGATGTCGCCATGCGGGCATCGCCAGCGTCGACAGGATCGCGCCGATCAGCAGGGTCACCAGTAGTTCGGCAAGACTGAAGCCGGTCTGGTGGCCACTGATGCTTCTAAGTTGAGCGAGGTTCATGGCTCGGTCCGGATCAGTTCGCGCCAGCCAAGGCGTCCGCGCCGGCGCCGATAGTGCGTGTTCTGCGCGAGATGCGCGGTGCTGCCGTCGACCTGCCAGATGCCGAGTTCGAATGTGTCGAAGGTCGAGCTGCCGGGCACGACCGGCCCGCCGTTCGAGGTTGGCGATGCCACGGCGATTGGCGTGCCGAACCGGTCATCGAACGGCACACCGGTTACGGCGCGCACGAGCGTACCGTCCGGGGCCGTCTGCATGACCGACTCCCCGCTGGCCGCTTCGATCAGGTAGCTACGAGTGCGCCCGTCGGGTGTTAGCGTGGTGAAGCTCAGATGCGCAGGGCCAACGTCGTCCAGCGTCGTGATCGATTCCCCAGGATGGGGGAGTGCAAGAGTCCAGCCATTCGCGCCGGTGTCCAATTGGGGCTGGCCCGTTCGGAAGATCACGCCATCGCCTGACACGCTGGCGTCGATCCGTGAGGGGTTGCCGCGCGGACCGCGCCCATCGGGAATTGCGGAAAGCTCGCCACCGCCCGCGTAGATGACGAGCGGTCCGCTGGACGGATGCATGACGATTGGTGCCTCGGCGGTGGCACTTCCGCGCTGACGATGCAGGCATCGTGCTGGCTCCGCCTGCTGCGTCGCGCCAAGGTGATCGAGTCCGAATCGCCAAAGTCTGCCCGTGTCGTCGACGACGTATGCGGCACGAGCGTGGCCACTTGCGTTGGCAAGTACGCTGGCTGCGAGCAGCCGGGTCCCGGTGGTGTCGGCACCGCATCCGGCTGAGGGCAGATATAGCCTTGGCACCGTGCCGGATGGGAGTCCATTCACGATGGGCCGGTCAAGCGGCAGCAAGGCAATCCCGGCAGGTGAGCCGGTTTCCGGTGCCGCGGTGACAATGGTCAGCGCGGCCCAGCGACGTGCGCCGTGTTCGATCCACATGAGTGCGCGGATCGGGCCCTGGCCTGTCAATGGCAACGTCTCGGAAGCAGGAATTTCCCAGAGCAGCCGGATCGGCGCTTCGCTTTCCGGTGACGAGACATCCAGGGCGAACACGGCGGCCGGCTGCCTGTCCGTCGACGGGATGCCGCACAACAACAGCGTCCGCCAGACGCCGGATGGATCCGCGTCGATGCTATCCGGGCGCGGGCAAGGCGCCACGGGCATGGCGCTGCCCGGTACGGTGAGGGCGGCGGAGCCGGCTAGCGCGGCGCGCGGGAGGAATCCTGCAAGCTCCTTGCCGGTCACGGCATCGAAGCCATGCACGATGCCGTCGCGCGTACCGATCCAGACGGTGACTGGGCGGCTTGCGTGACGCAGGCGAAATTGGGCGTGTCCCGGTTGCATCGGCAGCCAGGCTGGGGCTGCCACAACGCGCACGCGGGCGCCGGCGCCGCTGGCCAATCGCGTGTCGCGCGGGCGAAGTGTGGCGTCCGTCCTGTCGCCTCGCAACCATGCAAGCCGCCTCGTGCCATTGCCACTGGGCTCGGGGGTGTGAAGTACTGCCTGGGCGTCGGCGTCAATGGAGCGCCAATGGAGCGGCACGAGACGATCACCACCGAGGTAAAGCCTGCGCGAAGCGGAATCGCGCAGGTCGAGCTCGGTGCCCGCCTCCCATTTCGTGAGCACTGTGGAAGTGTGGATGCGCGCGGTGCGGAAGGCGATTGCATGGAGCCGGCCGGTCCATGGAAAACTGCCTGCCGAGATGCGATAGCTGAGCGGAAGCTGACCGGCCATGGAGCCATAGCTGGGGGCGGTCACGCCCAGCCAAAGTGCCAGGATGACGATGCCGCCGAAGCATGTGCGATGGCGCATCACGGCTGGAACTCCGTCTGGAGCAGCGCTCGGACGCCAGTGTCGCGCCCAAAGCCCAGCGCCGTGATGCGAAAGCGCGGCCAGGCGTCGGCCGTTAGGCCGGTTCGATCATCGAGGGGTTCGATCAGGTAACGCGGCGCCGTGGTCGCTCCGATGACATCGGCGGGCAGGATTGGCATGGTGGTACCTGTGAACGTGCCGGCTTCGATGCCGAGATCTGCGGGCAAATTGCCCTCGAGCCAAGGCATCCATGCTGCCATGTCACCATCGGCCATGCACAGTCCGCGTTGTGCTCCCGTCCCGCACGTTCCGGGCGTTGGCCATGACGCCAGTCGCCCGCCGCCGGCCTCCGCGATGGCGGCGATGAGATCCGCTTCCGCGTCGAGCAGCGCCACCTCGGCCGCGCGGAAGGCGATCTCGCGGTCCAGCCACTGGCTCGTCATGCTTCGCCCGGCAAACAGCAGGTGCGCGGCGGCGGCGCCGATGCTAGCCATCATCAGCAGCAGGGTGGAGAGGAACGCCAGCAGCGCCGCGCCGGAATGTGGGCGAAGGTTCAGCATAGGGCTTCCCGGCATGGAGACGGATTGCGTAGACGAACAGTCGTGGTGAAGGTTCGTTGTCTCGGCGCGCGACTGACAGTCGGGCGGTGTCCCTGAACGACGAGCGTGACCTGTACCGCTCGCACGTGATGCCAGGCGAGTTGTCGCTGTCGCGCCACGTCTTGAGCGTCAAGCAGAGCGGGGACGCGCTCACTCTCGCCCTGTCCATCGCCCTCATCGACAATGCCGAAACGCAATTGCATCGACTCGACGCCGCGCACAAGGGTGCCGGATGTGTAGGCGTGTGCCTGCGCGCGGTTGTCGCTGCGGCGCGGGTAACGGCACAGCAACTGGGGAACGCCGTCGCTACCGTTGCCGATATAGAAGACGTTGGTCGCGGCATGGTGTGCTGGCGGCGCGATGCCGTCGCCAACTGTTTTTGCGGGCAGCGCGTAGCCACTGCAGTCAGTCATCGTGCCGTCGGCCAGGCTTGGATCGGTTTCGCGACCGCTGCCGGAAAATCGCACGAGCAGTGCATCGCTGCCACGGACGCCGCGTCGCCCACATTCCAGCCCGTCATCGATCGATGGCGCACCACAATCGTCACGGCCTTCAAGCGGCACCTGCGGGGCGGGGTGTGCGGGCTCCAGCGCAACATGCGCGGGAATCCAGCCCGCATGCCGGATCGCATGCGCGATGATGGCCAATGCGCGCTGACCGCGCTCTTCGATCTCGATCCCGTCTGCCACACTGGCATAGGCGTCCCGCATGACCTGCCACATGGTCAGCGCAGCGAGCATTGCAATCGTGCCAAGCGCGACACCGATCATCATGCCCACCAAGGTGAAGCCGTGATGCTGCGAACTTGCCCTCATGGCGCCACCCACAATGCCAGCCGGGTAGGCATGGTGTCGACTCCGGCTGCATCCGTCGGAGAACGGCTCTCGATGGCTGCGATCGCGAGGCGTTTGTCTGGCACGCAACGCTTGTCCTGCTCGGCCAATCCGCAAAGTGGGATCGGGAGCGCGTCGTTGCCGGGTGGCTGCAATGCCATCGCACTTGCTTCGGCCAGTTCAGCGGCCCGCATCAGTGCGGTGGTCAGGCGTTCCTGTTCACCGGTCCAGCGCAGCGAGACCGTGCCGAGCATCCCCAGCGGTATCGCGCCCAGGCCGATGAAGGCCAGGCTCAGCAATGCTTCGAACAGGACGTGACCTCGGCACGAAGTCAACGAAGGGGAGCAGGGGTGAAGGCGGGCAACCATGGCGTATCGGTTCGATTGGAACGGAAGGCCACGATAACGGCGGGGATGCTGTCAGGACGTGTCTGGCTGTGGAGGATTGGTGTCAGTGTGTTTCCGAGTCGAGCCCGGAAACATCCGAGTGAGTGCCAGAGGCGTCAGGGGCGTGACATCACGCGCGTCTGGCATTCGAGATCCGGGTTGCGCCACGCCATGAGGCGGACTTGCACGCGCGCTCGCTTGCCTGTCTCTAGCCAAGAGCGGCAAGTGGTGATCAGCCAGCTTTTTTGCGGTCCTTATTACCCCTTTCGTGGGGTGGATGACGAAAATTCGTCGAGCATTTCCCGGAATTCGGAAACGTCCTCGAAGCTGCGATACACGGAGGCAAAGCGGATATAGGCGATCTTGTCGAGCTTGCGAAGCTCACGCATGACCAGCTCGCCGACCTGGCTGCTCGGGATTTCCTTCTCGCCCAGAGCCAGCAGCTTTTCTTCGATGCGAGTGATCGCTTCGTCGATGGCCTCGGCGGAAACTGGCCGCTTGCGCAGTGCCAGCCGCATCGAATCCTTGAGCTTGGCGCGCGCGTAGTCCACGCGTGAGCCATTTTTCTTGACGATGGCGGGAAAGAACAGCTCGATCCGCTCGTAGGTGGTGAAGCGGCGGTCGCAGGCTTCGCAGCGGCGTCGGCGGCGCACGGTATCGCCATCTTCCGAGACGCGGCTGTCAAGAACCTGAGTGCTGGAATGACCGCAGAAGGGGCATTTCATGCCTGACCACCTGAAAGTAAGAGCCTGACCGCATTTGCATCTTCGATTTCTGTTGCGGTCCTGCGGTTGTTGAAACGGCGCTGCCACCTCTGAGGTGGCAGCGCCGTTCGTGTGCGCTAACTATAGCGCGATCGACTGGCGAATCAGCCGTAGACCGGGAAGCGACGGGTCAGTGCGGCAACCTGTTCGCGCACGGCGGCGATGTTGGCCTCGTCGTGCGGGTTGTCCAGCACGTCGGCGAGCAGGTTGGCCACCTGGCGGGCTTCTTCTTCCTTGAAGCCGCGCGTGGTCATGGCCGGCGAGCCCAGGCGGATGCCCGAGGTGACGAACGGCTTTTCCGGATCGTTCGGGATCGCGTTCTTGTTCACCGTGATATGAGCGTCGCCGAGGATCTTCTCGGCTTCCTTGCCGGTGATCTTCTTGGCGCGCAGGTCTACCAGCATCACGTGGCTTTCCGTACGGCCCGACACGATGCGCAGACCGCGGGCAATCAGCGTTTCGGCCAGTGCGGCGGCGTTCTTGACCACCTGTTCCTGATACGCCTTGAAGTCCGGCTGCAGCGCTTCCTTGAAGGCCACGGCCTTGCCGGCGATCACGTGCATCAGCGGACCACCCTGGATGCCCGGGAAGATGGCCGAGTTGATGGCCTTCTCATGCTCGGCCTTCATCAGGATCACGCCACCGCGCGGGCCACGCAGGCTCTTGTGGGTGGTGGTGGTCACGAAGTCGGCGTGCGGCACCGGGTTCGGGTACACACCGGCGGCGATCAGGCCGGCATAGTGGGCCATGTCCACCATGAAGTAGGCACCAATAGCCTTGGCAACCTTGGCGATGCGTTCGAAGTCAATGCGCAGCGCGAAGGCCGAGGCGCCGGCGATGATCAGCTTCGGCTTCTTCTCGTGGGCCAGCTTTTCCAGCGCGTCGTAGTCGATGTCTTCCTGCGCGTTCAGGCCGTAGCTGACCACGTTGAACCACTTGCCGCTCATGTTCAGCGCCATGCCGTGGGTCAGGTGACCGCCTTCGGCCAGGCTCATGCCCATGATCGTGTCGCCCGGCTTGAGCATGGCGAAGAACACGCCCTGGTTGGCCTGCGAGCCCGAGTTCGGCTGCACGTTGGCGGCTTCGGCGCCAAACAGTTGCTTCACGCGGTCGATGGCGAGCTGCTCCACCACGTCCACGTACTCGCAACCGCCGTAGTAGCGCTTGCCGGGATAGCCTTCGGCGTACTTGTTGGTGAGTTGCGAACCCTGGGCGGCCATCACGGCCGGCGAGGTGTAGTTCTCGGAAGCGATCAGTTCGATGTGGTCTTCCTGACGCTGGTTTTCCTTCTGGATCGCGGCAAAGACTTCGGGGTCGATCTGCTCGATCGTGAAGCGGCTACGTTCAAACATGGCGTGACTCGTCTGTTTAAAAGGGAGAGCGGATGGCACGGCCGGTACGAAAACCGGATGCCTGTCGACGCTACTCTGTATTGCGGGATTTTCGCGTATTAGGGCGCGCGGGGAAGGCACTGGCGTCCAGCACCGGGGGCGCGAAAACGCGACCAGCCGGTGCAGGGCGCACCCTGCTTCCCATTCGCTGCCCAGGCGAGCGGCAGGCGCATCGAATATCACGCCCAATGAACTTGCGCTTCCTCGTGGTAGTACCCACTGACTTCGCCAGTCGCGCAAGGTGGAATGGTTGCCGCAGAGTTTACGCGAGCAAGCGGCTTGCTGCAAGACGATGGCCGGCCCGGATGCGCGCTCGGCCCTGATCCGGCAAGGCCTGGCGAGGATTGGCTCGCAACTTGCTGTTGCAAAGTCACACACGGGTTTACCAGTGCACTCCGTTACAATGCCCGCCATGCCAAATTTCGTATGGCCGCTGCGCGTGTATTGGGAAGATACCGACGCAGGCGGCGTGGTGTTCTACGCCAACTACCTCAAATTCTTCGAACGGGCCAGGACCGAATGGCTGCGCTCGCTCGGCGTCGAACAGCGGAGCCTCGCGGATTCGTCCGGCGTGGTCTTCATCGTCCGCAGCACCACTGTGGAATACAATGCGCCCGCCCGGCTGGACGACCAGCTCGAGATCCGTACGCATATCGAACGCGTCGGACCGGCGTCGGTCCAATTTGCCCAGGAAGCCTGGCGTGGCGAGCTGATGCTGGCCGCCGGCCAAATTCGAGTCGGATGTGTCGATAAAAGCACGTTCCGGCCGACCCCGATTCCTGCCCCTGTTCTCGCCACTATCAAAAACGCTCGATGAATCCAGTGACCGTCACGCAAGACCTGTCGATCATTTCGCTGGTACTTCACGCCAGTCTGCTGGCACAGGCCGTCATGGCCCTGCTGCTGGTGATGTCCCTGTTCTCGTGGACCTACATTTTCCGCAAGCACCTGGCACTGCGCGCCGCGCGCACGCAGACCGAGGGCTTCGAGCGCGATTTCTGGGCAGGCGGCGACCTGCAGGCGCTCTATAACAGTGCGGTCAACAATCGTCACAACACCGGCGCCCTGGAACGGATCTTCGAATCGGGCATGGGCGAGTTCCTGAAGGCACGCGAACGCGGCAATGAGGCCGGCGCGCTGCTCGACGCCGCCCGTCGCGCGATGCGCGCCGCGTACCAGCGCGAAATGGACGTGCTCGAATCGCACCTGCCGTTCCTGGCGTCGGTCGGTTCGGTCAGCCCTTATATCGGCCTGTTCGGCACGGTCTGGGGGATCATGAACGCATTCCGTGGTCTGTCGAATGTGCAGCAGGCGACTCTTGCGTCGGTGGCGCCTGGTATCGCCGAGGCACTCGTGGCCACCGCGATCGGCCTGTTTGCAGCCATCCCGGCCGTGATCGCCTACAACCGGTATGCCACGGAAATCGACCGTCTGGCCATCCGGTTCGAAAGCTTCATGGAAGAATTCCTGAACATCCTTCAGCGCCAGACGCGTTAAACCGAGAGCGGGGGAGCACCAGTCATGGCAGCCATTCAGCGCCGCGGCGGATCACGCCGTCGGGCCAGTGCGGAAATCAACGTCGTGCCGTATATCGACGTGATGCTCGTGCTGCTCGTTATCTTCATGGTGGCAGCACCAATCGTGAACCCGGCCGTGGTGGACCTGCCGTCGGTGGCCAATGCCACGCCGCAGCAACAGACGCCGCCGATCATCGTCACCGTGCACGAGGACGGCGAGCTGACCGCGCGTGGCAAGGACAACGCTGGCAACGCGTTCGAGCGCAAGCTCGACAAGCGCGGCCTGATCGATTTCGTGCACCAGCGTCAGAATGAAAATCCGGACCAGCCGGTGGTGATCGCCGCCGACCGCTCCGTCAAGTACGAAGCTGTGCTCGACGTGATGTCCGTGTTGAAGGCCGATGGCGTCAAGCGCGTCGGCCTGATGGTGAAGTCCAAGTAAGCGCCCCAACGTCGCAACTCAAAGTGGCCAGCCTTTCGTCCCGTCATCCGCATCAACGGCCCGCGCGCGCGGTGGAAGCCGCCGCCTATCCGTACCAGCCAGTCAAGGAACGCGGCACGCTTCGCTCGTTCCTGCTGGCGCTGGTGATGCATCTGCTGCTCGGCATCGTGCTGTACTACGGCGTGCACTGGCAGAGCAGCACGCCGGTGGGTGCCGAGGCGGAGCTTTGGGAAGAGGTGCCGGACGTCGCGCCTGCGCCGCCGCCGCCGCCGCGCCCGGTGGAGCAGCCGCGTCCCACGCCCCCCGAGCCTGCCGTGCGCAGCAAGGTCGAGGAAGCGGCCGATATCGCCCTGGAACGCCAGAAGCGCAAGCAGGCCGAAGAGGCCGCCGAGCGCGAAGCGGCGAAGCAGGAGGCCGCGCGCAAGGAGCAGGAGCGCAAGGACCAGGCGAAGAAGGAACAGGAAAAGAAAGACCAGGAAAAGAAGGAAGCCCAGCGCAAGGAAGACCTGCGTCAGCAGCAGCTAGAGGCGCAGCGCAAGGAAGACGCGAAGAAGAAGGCCGACCAGGAACGCAAGGAAGCCGCGGACGCCAAGGCGAAGGCAGAGGCCGATCAGAAGGCCAAGGCCAAGGCCGACGCGGATGCCAAGGCGAAGGCCGATGCCGAGCAGAAAGCCAAGGCGAAGGCCGACGCCGATGCCAAGGCCAAGCGTGACGCCGCGGCCAATGCCCAGCGCAAGAGCGAACTGGCCCGCCTGCAGGCAATGGCAGGTGGCGGCGTTTCGTCCGGCGGTGGCGTCGGCAGCGCCGCGGGTTCGGGCGCCGGATCGGGAGGCAAGGCTTCGCCGGGCTACGCCGACCGCGTGCGTCGCCTCGTGAAGCCCAACATCATTTTTGGTGGCGATGTCGAGGGCAATCCTGCAGCCGTGGTGTCGGTCTCGCTGGCGCCGGATGGTTCGCTGCTGTCGGCGCGGCTGACCAAGTCGAGCGGTAATTCGGACTGGGACAACGCCGTGCTGCGTGCAGTGCACCGCTCCGATCCGCTGCCGCGCGATGAGGACGGCAAGGCACCCGCGAACTTCACGATTACGTTCAGACCGAAGGGTTGAACGGCGAACCGTGTCGATAGCGCCATGTTTTGCAACATAATGCAACCTTCATCGTGGGCGTTAGGTCCCACCGCTACCATAAATGGTTGCCTGACGCGGCCGGCAGCGTGCAGTACGTACGCTTGTGGGGCCATGCCAAGCCGCATGTCGCCCGTCTCGCCGTGTTTGCTGTGCCGCCGCAACGATGAAACCTGAAATCGACTGAGGAGCAGCATGCGAAAGCTTTGGGCCCCCAACTGGCTATCCCGACGCCAGAACGCCAATCCCACCCGAGACCAGAGCCGCCATGCCTTGATGGCGTGGCTGGCTGCGGCATTGATGTCGGCGGGCGCGGCGCACGCGCAACTGAACGTGGAGATCACCGGTGTCGGCTCGAACCAGTTCCCGGTAGCGACCGCCAACTTCCAGGGCGAGGCCCAGGCCCCGCAGAACCTGACCGCCATCATTCGCAGCGACCTGACGAACAGCGGACGCTTCCGCAACGTCGACCCCGCAGGTGCGACCGTGGCCGAATCGGCCCAGGTGGACCTGGGCAGCTGGAAGGCGAAGGGCGCCGACGCGTTCGTGGCCGGCAGCGTGACGCCGACCAGCAATGGCCAGTACGAGGTGCGTTTCCGCCTGTATGACACCGCCAAGGGGCAGAGCCTCGGCGGTCTGGCATTCACCGTCACGCAGGGCCAGCTCCGCGTGACCGCGCACAAGATCGCCGACTACATCTACGAGAAGCTGCTCGGCGAGCGCGGCGTGTTTGCCACGCGCCTGTCGTATGTGTCGAAGGTGGGCAATCGCTACCAGCTTTTGATCTCCGATTCGGATGGCCAGAACGCCCAGATCGCGCTGACCAGCACCGAACCGATCATCTCCCCAGCGTGGTCGCCCGATGGCCGCCGCGTGGCCTACGTCTCGTTCGAAGCCAAGAAGCCGGTGGTCTACGTGCATGACCTGGCAACGGGCAAGCGTGTTGTGGTGTCGAATCAGAAGGGCAACAACAGCGCGCCGTCCTGGTCGCCCGATGGCCAGCACCTGGCCGTGTCGCTCTCCCGCGACGGCAACACGCAGATCTACCAGGTCAACGCCGATGGCTCAGGCCTGCGTCGCCTGACCCGCAGCAGCGCCATCGATACGGAGCCGCAGTTCTCCCCGGATGGCCGCAGCATTTATTTCACCAGCGATCGCGGCGGCGCGCCGCAGATCTACCGTATGCCGGCGTCTGGCGAGGAATCCGGCGCAGCGCAGCGCGTGACCTTCAAGGGCAGCTACAACGTCAGTCCGCGTATCTCGCCGGACGGCAAGTACCTGGCCTACATTTCGCGCAGCGGTGGCTTCAGGCTGCAACTACAGGACCTGTCGAACGGTGATGTGACGTCGCTCACCGATACGACCAACGATGAATCCCCGAGCTTCGCGGCCAACGGCAAGTACATTCTCTATGCCACCCGCGTGGGCGGCCGCTCCGTACTGGCGGCAGTCTCCACGGACGGACGCACCAAGCAGGTTCTGTCTCTCCAGTCCGGCGCTGTTCGAGAGCCGTCCTGGGGGCCTTTCATGCAGTAAAAAAGAGGAGTCTCTCGCCATGTCCCAAATGATGACCAAATCGCTCGCCATTGCCGCTCTGCTGGCTCTGGGCGCCTGCAGCTCGGGTGTGAAGCTCGACGACGCATCGAAGTCCGGCGCCGGCACCGGCGCGACCACCGACGCACGCAATGTGGCGCCGGTCGATGTTTCGCGTGACCCGCTGAACGACCCGAACGGCCCGCTGGCCAAGCGCAGCGTGTACTTCGACTTCGACAGCTACTCCGTGAAGCAGGACTACCAAGGCATGCTGCAAGCCCACTCGCAGTACCTGGGCAGCAACAAGAGCCGCAAGATCCTGATCCAGGGCAACACCGACGAGCGTGGCACCAGCGAGTACAACCTGGCACTGGGCCAGAAGCGTGCCGAAGCCGTGCGCCGTTCGCTGGCTGCGATGGGCGTGCCTGACTCGCAGATGGAAGCTGTGAGCCTGGGCAAGGAAAAGCCGAAGGCAACCGGTCACGATGATGCCTCGTGGGCCGAGAACCGTCGCGCCGATATCGTTTACTGATCCACGGATAATTCTTCATGAATGCTCGCGTTTCCACGCTGCTATGGCTGGCCGCTGTATCCGGCGGTGGCCTGCTGGCAGCCATTCCCGCGCACGCCGGCGTCTTTGACGACGACGAGGCGCGCCGTGCGGTGATCCAGATCCGGGACCAGTTCAACGGTTTCCAGGCCACGGCATCCCAGCGCATCGACCAGAACAGCCGGACCCTGCTCGACGCGCAGAACCAGCTCGAAGGTCTGCGCCAAGAGGTCGCCCGACTGCGCGGTCAGAATGAAGTGCTGCAAAACACGGTGGATACGCTGCAGAAGCAGCAGAAGGATTACTACGCTGACCTGGATGCGCGCCTGAAGAAATTCGAGCCGCAGCAGGTGACGGTGGAAGGGCGCGAGGGCATCGCCCAGCCGACCGAGAAGCCGGAGTACGACGCTGCGGTGAAGCAGTTCCAGTCGGGCGACTTCAAGGGCGCGGGCAATGCCTTCTCGGCGTTTGCGAAGAAGTATCCGCAAAGCCCGTACTTGCCGCTGGCGCAGTTCTGGCTCGGCAATTCGCTCTACGCGCAGCGCGACTACAAGGGGTCGACCTACGTGCTGGATACCATGGTGAAGAACTTCCCGACGCACCCGAAGGCGCCGGACGCCATGATCGCCATCGCCAACAACCAGTTCGAGTCTGGCCAGAAGGCTGCGGCCAAGAAGACACTGGAAGCCGTGGTGGCGAAATATCCGGGGACTGAAGGCGCCCAGGCCGCGAGCAACCGGCTGAAGACGCTGAAGTAACCGATACCGGTATGTAGTCCAGGAAAGGGTCCGCGCGAGCGGGCCTTTTTCTTTGCGCTGCCGCACATCAATCGCCGTGGGATTCAGGCCATCAGCCGAGCCTGATCCTGTCGAGCCGGCCACCGCGCTAAAATACGCGCTTCGCCCAATCCGGGCGTATTACAGCGCGCTTGTTCCGCGCGCAATCATCATGACCAAACGCGCCATCGTTCTGCTTTCCGGCGGCCTTGATTCCGCCACCGTCCTCGCCATGGCCAACGCGGCCGGCTTCGAAACCTATGCGCTGTCCATGCGCTATGGCCAGCGCCATTCGTCCGAGCTTGAAGCGGCCAAACGCGTGGCGGCCGAACTCGGCGCGAAGCGCCACGAAATCATCGACCTCGATCTGCGCCGTTTCGGTGGCTCAGCCCTGACCGATGACGCGCTCGACGTGCCCACCGACGGCGCCGCAGGCGGAATTCCGATCACTTACGTGCCGGCGCGCAATACGATCATGCTGTCGCTGGCGCTTGGCTGGGCCGAGGCAATCGGCGGACGCGACCTGTTTTTCGGCGCGAATGCCGTCGACTACTCCGGCTATCCGGACTGCCGGCCCGAATATGTCGCTGCTTATGAGACGCTGGCCAACCTGGCCACGAAGGCTGGTGTGGAAGGCGATCGCTTTCACGTGCATGCTCCGATCATCGACATGACCAAGGCCGAGATCATTCTCGCTGGCGTGAAGCTCGGCGTCGACTACGGACTGACCGTCTCGTGCTACAAGGCCGATGACGATGGCCGCGCGTGCGGCGTGTGCGATTCGTGCCGGATTCGCCGGGCCGGGTTCGAGGCCGCCGGCGTGCCCGATCCGACCCGTTACCAGACCTCCAACTGATTGAAGAAGAGAGGGGCGCCGCCAGAGTGCCCCCTCCAGACAGAAATCCACGAGCCACCCCCGGTCCGACATGCCCGATATCGATATCCCAGCGCTTACGCGCACCGTGCTGCTGAGCACCTTCGTTCTGACCTTCTTGTTTGGCGCAATCCTGCAGCGCACGCATTTCTGCACGATGGGCGCCGTCTCGGACATCGTCAACATCGGTGACTGGAGTCGCATGCGTATGTGGATCATGGCCATTGGCGTGGCGATGATTGGCACTGGCGTGCTGGCCTGGGCTGGCCTGATCGACCCGACCAAGACGATCTACACCTCGGCCAGGCTCGGCTGGCTGTCTGCGGCAGTGGGCGGCTTGATGTTCGGCTTCGGCATGGTGCTGGCGTCGGGCTGCGGTAGCAAGACGCTTGTACGGATTGGCGCCGGCAACCTGAAGTCGCTGGTGGTGTTCGTCTTCCTGGGGCTCTCGGCCTATATGACGTTGCGCGGCCTGTTTGGCGTGGTGCGCGTGAGTACCGTCGATACCGTGGCTGTCACACTGCCGGTGACGCAGGATCTGCCGTCGCTCATCGCGCACGGCACCGGCCTGGCGCGCGGCACGCTGCAACTGGCACTGGGTGTGGTGATCGGCGCCGTGCTGGTTATCTGGGCGCTGCTCGGCAACGGTTTTCGCACGTTCGACAACCTGCTGGGCGGGCTGGCGGTTGGGTTGATTATCGTCGGCATGTGGTACGTATCGGGCCATATCGGCTATGTGTCCGAGGACCCGAACACGCTCGAGGAGCTGTTCGTGGCCAGCAACAGCGGTCGCATGGAAAGCCTGAGCTTCGTGGCGCCGTATGCGTACACCCTCGACTGGCTGATGATGTTCAGCGACAAGAGCAAGGTGCTGACGATCGGCATTGTCAGCGTGTTCGGCGTAATCGCTGGCGCGGCAGCCTATGCGTTGGCCTCGCGCACGTTCCGTTGGGAGGGATTCGGCAATGCCGAAGATGTGGCCAACCATATGGTCGGGGGTATCCTGATGGGCGCTGGCGGCGTCACGGCGCTGGGCTGTACCGTGGGGCAGGGGCTGTCGGGCGTGTCGACGCTGGCAGTCGGTTCGTTCATCGCCTTCGCCGCGATCATCGTCGGGGCAGTGCTGGCGTTCAAGTACCAGATCTGGCGGCTGGAACGCATGGTCTGAAGCGCTGGACGAGTCGTCAGGCTTGACAGTCAGTAGGGGCATCCCTATAATCGCCGATTCAGTTTTTGCGGGTCGTTAGCTCAGTCGGTAGAGCAGCGGACTTTTAATCCGTTGGTCGCGTGTTCGAGTCACGCACGACCCACCAGCATTACGAAGGGCCTGTGGCGAAAGTCACAGGCCCTTTTTGTTTTGGCGCTGTCAACGAAGTGCCAACGGCGAGGCGCGTGGCTTGGCGCGGCGGACGGTGCGGGCACCCTTCGCGGCAAATATGGTTGTTATCAAAGCGACATCGTGGGACCTGGCTCCGAACTGATCCTGGCCAGCATCGTGCGCCGTTATCGGGTGGATGCGGACCCTACGCACGTGCCCAAGGTGGTGGGGCGCGTCACTGTCCGCTCGGGCAATGGGGTGCGAGTCCGATTGCATCGCCGCTGATGGCGCTGATGGCGCTTCGGGCGTGATGGGCGTGATGGGCGTGATGGGCGTCCGTGTGCCAACGATGGCGGAGAGCTTGCTGGGCAGGCCACGTCACAAGTGATCGTTGCGCCAATTGCGCGCTACTTGCGTGGCAGCGTCTCGGGCTTTGGCTCGCAGTCGATCATGGTATTTAATCCGGATATCTCCAGGCTGGTCGTCGCAAACAACATGGCGAAGGACCGATGAGAGGATGTCATGAAGCGGCTCGCAGGCCGGCTGGCCATTCTTCTTGCCCTGGGCCTCGCAGCCATCAGCAGCGCGCGGGCGTCCGAGATCGTCTGTCCGCCTAACTACCAGGCCAGTACCGTCCGATGTGTCGATCCGTCGGTCAGTTATTGCGCGCGCCCGGCTGCCCGGCTGGCGTCAGGCGAGCGGCTGATCTGCGAGTACGCGATGCTCAACGTTGCCTACGAACGCATCTACGCGGACCAGCAACGGATGCTGCACGCGGGCACGCTGAGCACGGCCGATCTCGCGGCCTGGCGCAGGAAGCGCAACGCCTGCGAGACGGTCACGTGCGTCGACGAGGTGTTCGCGGACTGGCGGCGAATGCCTGCTCGGCGACCTGTCGAGCATCCCGCGGCCGCGAGGACCATGGCTTCGACGGCGAACCGTCCGCCGACAGCCGCACCGGCAGCGGCAGCGGCAGCGGCAGCGGCACCGGCACCGGCACCGGCACCGGCACCCGCGCCGGCGCGGATGTTGTCGCCAGCGATCAGGGCATTGTCCGTCGCGTCGACGGAGCCGCCCCCGTCGCTCTCGCCCCCTGTCCGTAGTGAGCTTGTGATGCTTGCGCCATCCGTCGTCCCGGCACATGCGGCGCGTGACGTTCCGCCCTGGGTGCTCGCCTGGCTGATCCTGCCGGTGGCCGTTCTCTGCATGTGTGCCTGGGTACTGGCACACGGCAGGGGTCGCAACGTGGCGCCAATATCGGTTCGGTTGCTGGCCGACCGGTTGCATCACATGTCACATGCGACGTTCCTCCTCGGCGCGCTCGCCGTCGTCAATGGCGTCATGCTGGTTATGGTGTTGATGGGCTGACATGGCGGTTGAACCGTTTCAATTACCCAGTCTGAGGTAGAGACACCCCGGGCGCGCTCGCTGACAATGATTGCGCCGCGCCGCATCTGGTGCGGCGCAGTCGTTTGATGGTGCCGGAACGTCCGGCACGGGAAGTCTCCAATGCAGCGAGCTGGTGAAGGTAGTCTGCTGGCCGGTGAGCAAGTCTCGAGCCTCATCTGGCCGTTCGTTCCGGTGGTTGTGGCGCTGGCCTTGTTCTGCATTGCCAGTGTGGATGTGCTATCCGCCGCGCGCAGCTTCGTCGCCGGGGAAAGCCTCTGGACCAAGGGGCAGAAGGCCGCGGTCCTGCATCTGCTCAACTATTCGCGCAGCCAGCTTGATACCGATTACGACGCATACCTTGCCGCCATCGCCGTGCCGCTTGGCGATCGTCAGGCGCGTATCGAACTGGAAAAGCATCCGCGCTATGACCATACGCGGGCCGTCGAAGGGCTGCTGATCGGCGGCAATCATACCGACGACATCTCCGGAATGATCCGGCTCTACCGCACGTTCCGCGGCGTCGCGGAGATCGACGAAGCCATCGAGATCTGGGCGGCGGCAGATGTCGATATCGCCCGGCTCGATATGTTGGCCCGGACATTGCGCGGGCGCTTTCGTGCTGGCGACTGCGATGCCCGCTGCGTGGCGCCTATCCAGCGCGAGATCGTCGATATCGACAATCGGCTGACACCCCAGGAGGCGGCATTTTCCTCGACTCTAGGCAGAGCTTCGCGGCGCGTGCGTGCGCTGCTGACGTGGAGCTCGATTGCGGTGGCGGTGACGTTGCTTGCGTGGGTCACGTGGGTGTCACGCAGCATGATGTTCAAGGAGCGGCAGCTACGCGCCGCACTTGCGACTAGCGAGGAACGCCTGCAACTGGCGGTGGCCGGTAGCAACGATGGCCTGTGGGACTGGCATCCGCATCGCGGAGAACTCTATTTTTCCCCTCGGTGCGCGGAAATGCTCGGCTATCGCGCCACCGAACTCCCACACGCGGTCGAGACCCTGATGGCGCTGACCCATCCCGACGACGTCACCGAGCTGGGGCGTCGCCTGTCGGGGCACATGCGCGAAGGCACTCCGTACGACATCGAGCTGCGACTACGGAAGAAGGCCGGGGGATATCTTTGGACGCGAGCGCGGGGCCGCATGGTGCGCAGCGCGGTTGGCAAGGCGGTGCGCATGGCAGGCTCGCTTAGCGACATCTCGGACCGGAAGCGCTTCGAGGCGCAATTGCATGCGGAGAAGGAGCGGGCGCAGGTCACGCTCCAGGCCATTGGCGAGGCAGTGATCACGACCGATGTCTGGGGACGGATCGAATCGCTCAACCCGGTGGCCGAAGCGATGACGGGCTGGACCGAGGCCGAAGCCGCCGGTTGCTTCCTGCCTCAGGTTTGTCCGCTGACCGATGAAGTTACGTGCGATCTGGTTACCGATCTGGTGCCACGCGCGCTGGCCGGGACGTGGCCGAGCCAGACTGTCACGGTCCTGAGCCGGCGTTCGACGGGCGAGTCTTCGGCGAGAGTGGTCGTCAAGCCCTCCGTGGCGCTGATCCGGGACAAGGTTGGGCAGGCCATCGGCGTGGTGGTCGTGCTCCACGACGTCAGCCTGGAACGCGCGCACGCGGCCCAGCTGGCCTATGAAGCCAGCCATGATCCATTGACCGGGCTGGTAAATCGGCCCGAGTTCGAGCGCCGGCTCGAAACGGCAATCTTGCGGGCCCGACAGGAGGGTTGCACGCACACGCTGATGTACCTCGATCTGGATCGGTTCAAGGCTGTCAACGATACGTGTGGCCATGCCGCCGGGGACGAACTGCTCTGCCAGATCGCCGATCTCATGCGCCAGCAGCTACGCCGTAGCGATACGCTGGCGCGGTTGGGTGGCGACGAATTCGCGGTGCTGCTCGAACACTGCTTGCCGAGTGATGGCGAACGGGTGGCGGAATCCATGCGTCAGGCGATTGCTGCGTTCCGCTTTACCTGCCGGGGGCATGTATTCTCGGTCGCCGTCAGCGTGGGGCTGATCCGGCTCGATGAGCGGACCTCCAGCACGGAAGACGCGCTCGGCGCCGCCGATGTGGCCTGCTATCGGGCCAAGCGTGCCGGACGCAATCGCGTGGAGGTCAGCTAGTCAGGATTGGGGTGGGGTGGAAGTTGCCGGTGGAGATTTCACCAGCGGATCTCGGAAGCCGGTGTCGACGACCTCGCTCGGTGCGGTCGGGGTGGACGCTTTTGATGCACCAGCATTCGCCGGTACGCCCCGCACGGACTGCCAGGTCTTGATGGCCCAATAACCGGCGCCGGCCACGACTCCAAGCTTCGAGACCTTCCAGGCGACACGACCGATCGGCGTGCGCCGCAGCAGCGGTAACGCCAGTGTGATCGCCGTGCTGACCATCGGATATTCGCGCGTCAGACCCAGCAGTTTGAGCCAGCCGGGTGTGTGGGTCAGATTTGGCAGCCAGTTGCCGAGGCTGGTCATCCGGCGCACGCCGCCCTTGACGTTGTGCAGCGCCTGCACGGCGTCGTAGCGTTCCAGCGCCGCGCGGGTGATCAGCAGTTCCTTGCGGATCTCCAGCGGCAGCCGGACTTCCTTGGAGAATCGGACCGGGCGCGCATGCTCGTGGCGCTGGCCCAGGTTGGTCGAATCGTCGGCGGGCGTGGTCATCGGCGCAGCATCTCCCTGTCTTTGTCGAGTTCGGCCAGCGTGGCTTCGAACAGCGGCGGCGCGCGTCGGACCATGCGGCGCGCCAGCAACAGGCAGATCGCGGCGCAGGCGAGGTAGGCCAGGATGATGATGCCGAGGGCCTGCCAGCGGTAGCTTTCCCAGAATACGATGGCGACCAGCAGCGTGAACGTCATCAGCGCCATGCTGAAGAAGACGAGTCCGAAGCACGCCAGCAGCGCGACCTTCATCAGCCGGCCGCGCTCCTCGGCCAATTCCACGCTGGCCAGTTCCAGGCGCGTCTGGAGCATCGACACCACGGAACTGGCGAGGTTGCGAACGGATTCCAGGAACTTGGGGGAAGGGGATTCGCTCATGCGGCTCCGGCGAAGGATCGATGCGCCCGCAGTGGCGGCATCTGCAATGAAAAGGTCCCGGTGCGGCGGGCGGTGCCGCGGACCGGGCCTCAGGCCAAGGCGTCCGGCGCAGATGCGCGGCCAGGACGCCGTGCTGCGATGGGTATTACTTGCGGTTCAGCAGCAGACCGATCAGCAGGCCCACACCGGCTGCCACGCCCACGGCGCGCCACGGGTGGTCATGCACGTAGTCATCGGTGGCGCGTGCGGCGGCCTTGCTCTTGGTGACCACGGCATCTTGCAGATCCTGGGCCTTTTCCTTGGCTTGCTTCAGCAGGCCCATGCCACGCTCGCGCAGTTCGGCAGCTTTTTCCCCGGTGGTCGAGGCCGCTTGCTTCAGCAGTTCCTCGGCATCGGACAGAACGGTCTTGACATCGCTCATTAGTTTCTCCTGTTTGCGGGCGGTTGGTTCAAGTAGTGACATTTTGCCTTGCCAGCCCTGGCTTGTGGCGTTTCTTGTCGTCCAAGTAGCATATGTGGCGGCCTGCCATCGTTTCAAGCCTGAATCCGCAAATCCATACTGCTGTCACTTGCCACGCCCTTGTTTCGGCCGTAGCGCGCCAGGGCAGGGGGACGTCAAAGCGTGGTCACCGCGAGTCTTTATGACTTCGAGTGATTTTGTAGTGACTTTATATTCGTTTGGGTTGGAAGGCAATCCAACTAAGCTCGGTTCCCTGTGTTTGCACGTCATTCCTTACGTTTATTTACTGTTGTTTCAGGAGACCCCCGATGGCACTGCGTCTTGGCGATATCGCACCGGATTTTGAACAGGAATCGAGCGAAGGCCGTATCCGCTTCCATGATTGGCTCGGCGATGGCTGGGGTGTCCTGTTTTCGCACCCGGCGGACTACACCCCGGTGTGCACGACCGAACTGGGCCTGACCGCCCGGCTGAAAGAAGAATTCGCAAAGCGCAACGTCAAGGCGATCGCCCTGTCGGTGGATAGTGTGGAATCGCATCGCGGCTGGATCCAGGACATCAACGACACCCAGTCGACCACGGTCAACTTCCCGATCCTGGCCGACGGCGACCGCAAGGTGTCCGAGCTATACGACATGATTCACCCGAACGCCAACGAAACCCTGACGGTGCGTTCGCTGTTCGTGATCGACCCGAAGAAGAAGGTCCGCCTGATCATTACATACCCGGCCAGCACCGGCCGCAACTTCAACGAGATCCTGCGCGTCATCGATTCGCTGCAGCTCACCGACAATCACAGCGTGGCCACGCCGGGCAACTGGCAGGACGGTGACGACGTGGTGATCGTGCCCTCGCTGAAGGACGAAGAGGTCATCCGCCAGAAATTCCCGAAGGGTTACAAGGCCGTACGTCCGTATCTGCGTCTGACGCCGCAGCCCAACAAGTGAAAAAACCGGGCCCGGGGTTTGCCCCCGGGCCCGGTTCAGTGCCACTGACCGTTCGAATGATGTCGTAAAACGGCGGGCTCGCCCGTCGTCTCCTTGGTAGTGTGCTTCCGCCCGGCTTGATGACTCAAGACCGGGCTTTTTTCATACTTCCGGCATTCAGAAGAATGCCTGGAGGCCGGTTTGCGCGCGACCCAGGATCAGCGCGTGGATGTCGTGTGTGCCTTCGTAGGTGTTGACCACCTCGAGGTTGACCACGTGGCGGATCACGCCGAACTCGTCGGAAATGCCGTTGCCGCCGAGCATGTCACGCGCCACGCGGGCGATGTCGAGCGACTTGCCGCACGAGTTGCGCTTCATGATCGAGGTGATTTCCACCGCGGCGGTGCCTTCGTCCTTCATGCGGCCCAGGCGCAGGCAGCCTTGCAGGCCCAGCGTGATCTCGGTCTGCATGTCGGCCAGCTTCTTCTGCACCAGTTGGGTGGCGGCCAGCGGGCGGCCGAACTGCTTGCGGTCCAGCGTGTACTGGCGTGCGGTATGCCAGCAGAATTCGGCAGCACCGAGCGCACCCCAGGCAATGCCATATCGGGCCGAGTTCAGGCAGGTGAATGGACCCTTCAGGCCGCTGACGCTCGGCATGATGTTCTCTTCCGGCACGAACACCTGGTCCAGCACGATTTCACCGGTGATCGACGTGCGCAGGCCAACCTTGCCGTGGATGGCCGGGGCCGACAGACCCTTCCAGCCCTTTTCCAGGATGAAGCCGCGGATGGCTTCCTTGCCATCGTCGCCCATCAGCTTGGCCCACACCACGAACACGTCGGCGATCGGCGAGTTGGTGATCCACATCTTGGCGCCGGTCAGCTCGTAGCCGCCAGCCACCTTCTTGGCGCGCGTGACCATCGAGCCCGGGTCCGAGCCATGGTTCGGTTCGGTCAGGCCGAAGCAGCCAATCCACTCGCCGGTGGCCAGCTTGGGCAGGTACTTCTGCTTCTGGGCTTCGGTGCCGAACTCGTAGATCGGGACCATGACCAGCGACGACTGCACGCTCATCATCGAGCGGTAGCCCGAATCCACGCGCTCCACTTCACGCGCGATCAGGCCGTAGCTGACGTAGTTCAGGCCGGGGCCGCCGTACTGCTCGGGGATGGTCGGGCCGAGCAGGCCCAGTTCGCCCATCTCGCGGAAGATCTCCACATCGGTCTTCTCGTTGCGGAAGGACTGCAGCACGCGCGGCATCAGCTTGTCCTGGCAGTAAGCCGCGGCGGCGTCACGCACCATGCGTTCGTCGGCGGTCAGTTGCTGGTCGAGCAACAGCGGGTCAGCCCAGTTGAATTCGGCGTTGGCAGCCATGGAGGTCTCCTTCTTTGGTGTGGCGAGGAAGGCCTGTAGCCTTCACACAATCCGGGAAAAACGACACGAAATGGAAATCGGGTGGAATTTCTTAGGTTCCGCATTGCGGAACCTTGTTCCGATGAGCTAGTATAGCCGAACCGATCCGCGGCGCAACAGGGGAAATCTCGCGCCCCGGAGATTTGCGTTCGGCAATCGACCAACCCCATCTGGAGTTTCGCCTTGGACATTTCATCCGAATCCGTCGCGCCAGCCGCGGAGCCGGCGCCGCGTGAACGCGAAAGCGATCCGAACTTCGTTACTGCGCTGGCGCGCGGACTGGAGTTGCTGCGCTGTTTCCGCACGGGCGAGACCATGCTCGGCAATCAGGATTTCGTGCGCCGCACCGGCTTCCCGAAGGCGACGGTCAGCCGCCTGGCCGGCACGCTGGTGCAGCTTGGCTACCTTCGCTATGACGACAGCCTGGGCAAGTATGCGCTCGATGCCGGCGTGCTGGCACTCGGGTTCTCGTACCTGTCAGCCTCCGGCGTGGTGGCGCTGGCGCGTCCGCACATGCTGGCATTCGCGCAGCAGCACGGCGTCTCGGTGTCACTGGGCAAGCGCGAGCGGCTGGAAGTCATCTACCTGGAGTCGATCCGGAACGATGCGGGCGCGATGCTCGGCCTGGGCGTGGGATCGCGCCTGTCGCTGGTATCGAGTTCGATGGGGCGGGCTTATCTGGCCGCGCTGCCGCAGGCCCGGCGCGATCGCGTGCTGGCCGAGTTCGCGCAGGCGTTCCCGGAACAATGGAAGGCACAGGAAGCACTGACGCGCACTGCATTGGCGACGGCGGAGCGCGACGGCTATGCGGCGTCGTTCCGTGACTGGCATCCCGCCATTCACGCGTGCGCGGTGGCGTTTCGTCCGGTGGGGGAGAAGGACTTGCACATGCTCAGCTGCAGCGCATCGTATGGCGCCGTCGGCGAGGAGGTGTTTCGGGAGAAGCTGGCGCCCGCGTTGCAGGCGTTGGCCACGCGGCTGTCGGACCCGGCCGGGCGACAAGTCTGAGTGCCGCAGCTATGCGCTCCCCTCGCCCATGAAGTGGGGGGAGGGGAGCAAACCAGCAGGTGCTACAGGTCTGTCCGCAGTTTCCACAGTTCCGGAAACAGCACCACGTCCAGCATCCTGCGCAGATAGCTGACGCCTTCGGTACCGCCGGTGCCGCGCTTGAATCCGATCACGCGCTCGACCGTGGTCACGTGGCGGAAGCGCCATTGCCGGAACGCGTCTTCCAGATCGACGAACTTCTCGCCGAGTTCGTAGAGCTCCCAGTGGGCCGACGGATTGCGGTAGACCTCGAGCCAGGCCGCTTCCACCGATGCGTTGTACTGCGTCGGCTGGGTCCAGTCGCGTTCCACCACCTCGGGGTCGATCTGGAAGCCGCGGCGGGCCATCAGCCGGATGGCCTCGTCGTACATCGACGGCGTATGCAGCGCGGTCTCCACCAGTTCGAGATGTTCGGGCCGATGCGCGTGCGGACGCAGCATGGCTGCGTTCTTGTTGCCGAGGATGAACTCGATCTCGCGATACTGGTATGACTGGAAGCCGGACGATGCCCCCAGATACGGGCGCATCGCGGAGTACTCGGGCGGCGTCATCGTCGCCAGCACGTTCCACGCCTGCACGAGCTGATCCATGATGCGCGAGACGCGCGCCAGCATCTTGAATGCCGGCTGAAGCTGATCCGACTTGACGCCATCACGCGCCGCGCGCAGCTCGTGCAGCATCAGCTTCATCCAGAGTTCGGTCGTCTGGTGCTGGACGATGAACAGCATCTCGTTGTGATCCGGAGACAGCGGATGCTGGGCGCTCAGAATCTGGTCCAGGCCCAGGTAGTCCCCATAGCTCATGTCGCGCGCGAAATCCATTTGCGCGCCGTGCCAGCCATTGCCGGTATCACCGCCATCACCGCCATCACCGTTTTGCGGGGCGGCTCCGTGCCCCATCGGGCATCCCTTGAATTCGCTCATGATCGACTCCCGCTCAGGTCACCGCCGTCCGCACGGCAAAGCGCGCGTCACGATAGACGCCGCTGTCGAGCACGTCGCGGATGATCTCGACGGCGTCCCACACTTCAGTAAAGCTCGTGTAGAGCGGCGTGAAGCCGAAGCGGGCGATGCCCGGCTCGCGATAGTCGCCAATGACGCCACGCTCGATCAGCGCGGCCACCAACGCGTAGGCATCGGGGTGCGCGAAGCTGACCTGGCTGCCGCGCTTCGTGTGGTCGCGCGGTGTGACCAGCGAGAGCGGGTGCGTGGCGCAGCGGGCCTCGACCAGTTCGATAAACAGATCGGTCAGCTTCAGCGACTTGGCGCGCAGCGCGGTCATGCTGGTCTGCGCGAAGATATCCAGGCCGCATTCGACCATGGCCAGCGACGTCATCGGCTGCGTGCCGCACAGGAAGCGGCCGATGCCCTGCGCCGGTTCGTACTGCGGCGACATCGCGAACGGCGCGCCGTGGCCCCACCAGCCCGACAGGGGCTGCCAGAACTGGTCGCGCAGCGCGGGTGCTACCCAGACGAAAGCCGGGGAGCCCGGGCCGCCGTTCAGGTACTTGTAGGTGCAGCCGATCGCGTAATCGGCCTTGGCCACATTGAGCGCCACGGGCACGGCGCCGGCCGAGTGGGCCAGATCCCAAACGGTCAGCACGCCGCGTGCGTGCGCCAGCTCGGTCAGGCCGGCCATGTCGAGCATCTCGCCGGTCTTGTAGTTGACGTGCGTGAGCATCAGCACGGCGGTGTCAGCGCCTACGGCGGCGTCGATCTCGTCCGGGCTGTTGACCAGCCGGACTTCATAGCCTTGCTGCAGCAGATCGGCCAGGCCCTGGGCGATATAGAGATCAGTCGGGAAGTTGCTGGCCTCGGACACGATCACGCGCCGGGCCGGATCGCGCTGGCGCTGCACGCGCAGCGCGGCCGCCAGCACCTTGAACAGGTTGATCGATGTCGTGTCGGTGACCACTACCTCGTCATTGCCGGCGCCGATCAGCGGAGCCAGCAGGTTGCCCAGGCGGCGCGGCAGGTCGAACCAGCCCGCGGTGTTCCAACTGCGGATCAGGCCATTGCCCCATTCCTCGCTCACGACCTCCGCGGCGCGCGCGGCGGCGGCGCGCGGGCGTGCGCCCAGCGAGTTGCCATCGAGGTAGATCACGCCCTCGGGCAGGGCGAACTGTTCGCGCAGTGCGCGGAGCGGGTCATCCCGGTCCAGCGTCTGGCAGTGTGCTCGGGTCAGCGTTGTCATGCGGTCTTCGTCCGTTCGAAATCGGTTCGTGAATGTCAGGGGAGCTCGCGCAGCACGGCGCGCACCGGGCTCGCATCAAGCGTGGCCAGGCGCAGCGGCAGCGCGATCAGTTCGTAGTCGCCGGCCGGCACCTCGTCGAGGACGATGCCTTCGAGAATGGCAAGCTGGTGGTCACGCACGGCGTGGTGCGCGTCCATCGTCTTCGAGGTTTCCGGATCGAGCGACGGCGTGTCGATGCCGATCAGCCGGACCCCATGGCGGGCCAGCAGCGAGATCGTCTCCGGCGCCACGGCGCAGAAAGCGGAATCCCATGTGCCGTGCGGCGCCTGCGCGTAGGTGCGCAAGAGCACGCGCGATGGCGTGCCGGCCAATGCGTGCGCGATGTGCTGCGGCTCCACGCGCGGTGCTGCGCCAATACAGTGGATCACCCGGCACGGGCCCAGGTAGGCGTCCAGCGGGACGGCTCCAATCGGCGCGCCATCCGCCGCGTAGTGCAGCGGGGCGTCGGCATGGGCGCCGGTGTGCGGCGACATCGTGATGCGGCCGACATTCACCGGGCAATGCTCGTCGAGTTGCCAGGCCGGGTCATGCTGGAACGGTGTGTCGCCAGGCCAGACCGGCGTGGCGGACGAAACGGCCGGGGAAATATCCCAGATGCGGCGACCGTCGTGGATGTGGGGGGCTTGGGGCATGGTGTCTCGCGTCTGCGCTTTTTTTGGGGCGCGGTGTGTGTGGGCATCATAGTCAAACTGCCCGAAAAAAGCCTTGCGAAATGGGCCGTCGATTTGGCCTTCTTTCGCATAAAATTGCGTATCAATTCTAGAAATTCGTGGATTCTGCGAAATGAACCTTGATCCGATCGATTTGCGCATCCTGACGTGCCTGCAGGAGAACGGCCGCATCAGCAACCAGGATCTGGCCGACCGCGTGGCGCTGTCGCCGTCGGCGTGCCTGCGGCGCGTGCGGTTGCTGGAAGAGAGTGGCGTAATCGGCGGCTACCACGCGTGGTTCGACGCCGAAAAGCTCGGGCTGGAGATCGAGGCCATCGTGCAGGTATCGATGCGGCACGACGTGGAGGGGTGGCACGACACGTTCAACGCGGTCGTGCAGACGTGGCCGGAAGTGCTCACGGCCTATGTGATCACGGGGGACAGCAACTACATCCTGCGTGTTCAGGCGCGCAACCTGAAGCACTACTCGGATTTCATCGTGAACCGGCTCTATCGCACGCCGGGTGTCATGGATATCCGCTCGAACATCGTCCTGCAGCGGATCAAGACCGACGGATCGCCGCTGGCGATCGTGAAGGAAGCGGGCGGCTAGCCTAGCGGTCGAGCGGCGAAAGCGTGGAGAACTGGGCGCCCTGGAACACCAGCGGCTGTCCGCCGGTATCGAAAATGCCGCAACGTTCGACCTCGCCGACAAAGATCACGTGATCGCCTTCGTCATAGCGGCTGCGGTTGTGGCATTCGAACCATGCGAGCGCGTTGGCAAGGATGGGCAATCCGGTGGCGGAAAGACGATAGTCGACGCCGGCGAACCGGTCGCCTTTGAGCGTGGCGAAGCGCTGGCAGAGGTCGAGCTGCGATGCCGCTAGCACGTTGATGATGTAGTGCGAGCCGTCGCGGAACATCGGCAGGCTGTTGGCGCGGGTTGCCATGCTCCACAGCACCAGCGGCGGATCGAGCGATACCGAGTTGAACGAACTCGCGGTGATGCCGACGAATGGTGCGCCGTTGGCGTGCGGGTGGCCGGCCGCGCGCGTCGTGATCACGGTCACGCCGGTGGCGAACTGCGACAGCGCCCGCTTGAAATGCTGGCTATCGAAATCGGGGGCGGTGGCCTTGCGCGCCATGATTGGGGTCTCGGCCTCGGGTATGCCCATGTCTCGGGCTTCACACAAATCCATGATCTTCATATCGGGATGGCCGCCATGCATTCAACGCGTATCAACCTAATCCGCGTTTGCGATGTTTTCGGTGGTTTTTCGCACAAAGCAGGCGAGCCAACGTTGCCTGCGATTGTAGCGGAGTCCAGCCAATCACCGCTGAAGTGACGTTGGAAGCCGTTCGGGCGCCTTAAAGTCGGCAGCAAGCGCGCCCAGTGCTTATCCTAGACAGGACGCCTGCGCGAGCCAGCGTGACGTCCGCGACTGGAAGGGGGACGAGCAAATGGACCATGGCCTTGAAATCGCCACGCTCGGTGGCGGCTGCTTCTGGTGTCTGGAGGCGGTCTACCAACAGGTCGCCGGTGTGCGCGCGGTGGAATCGGGATACACGGGCGGGCACGTCAGCCAGCCCACCTATCACGAGGTTTGCGCGGGAGGTACCGGGCACGCCGAAGTGGTGCGGGTGACATTTGACCCGTCCGCGATCAACTATCGCGAGATCCTTGAAATCTTCTTTTCGATCCACGATCCGACGCAACTGAACCGGCAGGGCAACGATGTCGGCACGCAGTACCGTTCCAGCATCTTCACGCACTCGGAGGCGCAGCGTGCGGTCGCCGAGTATGTGATTGGCAAGCTGGTTGCCGAGCATGTCTACGATGCGCCGATCGTGACCCAGGTGGAGCCGGAGCAACCCTACTGGCCCGCCGAGGCCAGCCACCAGAACTACTACCAGGAGCACCCGGCGCAAGGATACTGCGCGTTCGTGATCTCGCCGAAGCTGACGAAATTCCGGCGCGATTTCTCGCACCGGATGCGGCGCTAGGTCGCCAGCTTCCCGGCGATTACCTCAGCGAGCCGCGCGATGCTCAACGGCGCGCAGCCTTCGGCGTTATTGCTGACGATGACATAGGCGGGCTGGCCGGCGCGCAGCGTGCGCACGACCACGTCAGCGATGGCGTGGCGCGTTTCGGCGTCTTCGTCCACGAGCTTGTCGAATGGCGAGAATGCCTGCTCGGCCATCGAATAGGACCGGCCTTCGCGCAGCATCCAGCGCAAGACCAGCGGGCCGGGTGCGCCATCGTCCATCAATGCCTGCGCCGCAGCCTGACGTTGCACGGGTGGCAGACGGTCACGCGCGGCCAGGCAGAAACGCACGCCGCGCTCGCGCAGCATACGGATGTAGCGTGGCGTCAGCAGCGCCGCGTCACGGATTTCCACGGCATAGCAGGCATTTGGCGTCACCGCGCGGTCCAGCGCGGGCAGTTCGGCAAGGAACGCGTCGAGCCGTGCCAGGAAAGCGGGGCCGTCGTCAGCCATGCCAGCCAGCGGCGAAAGCTGGAACAGCAGGGGGCCACAGCGCGGGCCGAGCCCGCTCGTGGCCGGCTCGATGAAGTCGCGGATTGCGATCTCGGCATTGAGGAACGCGGCGTTCTGCAGCCGACCAGCGCCATCGGGGCCGCGCAGCCATGCGTCGCACACGCTGGCGGGCGCCTTGACCAGAAAGCGGAAGTCTTCGGGCACCTGCGAGGCGTAGTTCAGGTAATCGGCCAATGGAATCGCGCCGTAGAAACCGCGGTCGATGCCAGCCGCGCGCAACAGCGGATGCTGGCCACAGGCACTCAGACCTTTGCGTGACAGCAGGCTCTCGGTGTACTGGCCGTCGTAGGTAATGCCGTGCCAGCCGGGATAGGACCAGGACGAGGTGCCGAAGTAGAGGTTTGGCGGCAATTGTTCCGCGAGCGCCTGCAACGCGGCGTCGGGCGTCCAAGGCTGGACGATCTTGCCAACGGGCTTCTTGTTTTCGGGATCGCCCGCCACAGGTCGGGCGGTGGGCTTCGCAACGGGCGGCGATGCCGGGGCATCGCCGAATAGGTCGAGGTTCTCAGTCAAGCGTCAGGAAGGCGTACCGATCGGAGACGCGTAAATATAACGCCGCGACGTCGGGAATGTGTCGGCATTGCGATCGGCCTTCTGGCATACCACCTGGTAGATCGACATCTTCCCGCTCGTGAATGCATGTGAGCAGCCCGCCAGATAGATGCGCCAGATGCGGAATTTCTTTTCGCCGACCATCTCGCGGATGGTATCGGCATTGGTCTCGAAATTCTCCGCCCAGTGGCGCAGCGTCTGCGCATAGTGGCGGCGCAGCAGTTCCACGTCGAAGGCTTCGAGGCCGCCCTTCTGCATCGTGGTCAGCACCATGCCGATATGCGGCAGCTCGCCCTGTGGGAACACATAGCGATCCATGAAGCCCGAGCCATCCATAGGTATCTCGCCGCTGTCTGGGTCGGTGGCGGTAATGCCGTGGTTCATCGCCACGCCACCTTCGGCCAGCAGGTCGCGCATACGGGCGAAATAACCCGGCAAGTTATCCTTGCCGACGTGTTCGAACATGCCGACGCTCGTGATGCGGTCGAATTGCCCGCTGATGTCGCGATAGTCCTGCAGGCGGATCTCGATGCGGTCCTGCAGGCCCGCAGCCCTCACGCGCGCGGTCGCCAGATCGAACTGGTTCTGTGACAGCGTGATGCCCACGCACCTGGCGCCAAACTTTTGCGCGGCCCGCAGCACCAGCGCGCCCCAGCCGCAACCGATGTCGAGCAGCGTCTGCCCAGGTTCCAAGCGGATCTTGGTCAGGATATGGTCGATCTTCTTGATCTGCGCGGTGGCCAGGTCTTCGTTGCCGTTCTCGAAGTACGCACATGAATAGACCATGTTCGGATCGAGCCAGAGCTTGTAGAAGTCGTTGGAAACGTCGTAGTGATACTGGATCGACGCCTTGTCCTCGGCCTTGGTGTGCGTGAAATGCTGCGCCACCTTGTTCAGCACGCCGCCCGCACGGCGTGCGGCGGCGGCGGAGAGACCGTATCCCACCTTGATGATGTCGGCCAGGCGCCCATCGAGGTCGATCTTCTCCTGGACATACGCTTCACTGAGATTGTCCAGGCTGGGTACTAGCAAGAACGGCAGCGCGGAGGCTTCGCGCACGGTCAGCGTGACGGCGGGTCTGTCAAAGCTGCCGAGCTGATATTCACTGCCATTCCAGAGTCGGAGCTTGACGGGCAAATTCGAGTGCTCGCGCACATCGGCAATCCAGCTATCGAGTTGCTTGTCCAGGGTCTGCTTGAAAAACATGCGGCTTTCTCCCGATTGGTTGGCTATCCCTCTCGAACGAATGCCCCACGGTCTGCTGCGATCACTGCGCGCTCATACGCAGCGCTGGCCTTGGGGTGCGCACCGGTGCATAGCCGGTGCAGCAACCGTCAAACTTTACGCCAATTTTTGAAATTGTGCAGTGCAGGTCCTTCATTGGACAAATGTCTATCAGACCTCGCAGACGCTGATGGCGTCAGGGCGAGAGCCGCACGATTTGCCAGTTTCCATCAGCGTTCTGGCGATAGGCGATTCGATCGTGCAGGCGCGAAGGGCGGCCTTGCCAGAACTCGATCCAAGTCGGTTTGAGCCTGTAGCCGCCCCAGTGCGGCGGGCGCGGCGGGTTCTCGCCGAACTTGCTGCGGAAATCCGCTTCGCGCGCTTCGATCACGTCGCGCCCTGCAACCTCGCGGCTCTGTTCGGATGCCCAGGCACCCAGGCGTGAACCGAGCGGCCGCGACGCGTAGTAGGCGTCGCTCTCTGCGTCCTCGACCTTCTCGACGATACCTTCGACGCGGATCTGCCGCTCGAGCTGCACCCAATGGAACAACAGCGCCGCGCGCGGGTTGGCCAGCAGGTCCACGCCCTTGCGGCTTTCGTAATTGGTGAAGAATGTGAAGCCGTCGGCATCCATGCCCTTGAGCAGCACGATGCGCGCGGACGGCTGGCCGTCGGCGCCCACGGTGGCCAGCGTCATGGCGTTTGGCTCGGGCAGCTTGGCTTGCATGGCTTCGTCGAACCACGACTGGAACTGGCGAATCGGGTCGGGAGCGACGTCGGTTTCGGAAAGCGCGCTCAGCATGTAGTTGCGGCGCAGGTCTGCGAGTTGGGTCATGTCGCGTATCAGGAAGGTTTGCGTTCCGCGCACGAATCGCGCGGATAAGCGTACTTCGAGTATAGCGAATGCGCTGCACGCTGCATTTGCGTTGCCGCAACGCGCTTAGGGCACCCGGGGCGCCAAGGGTGCTTCAGTCGGGCAGGGCGATCTTGCGCGACTGTTTGCGCGAGTAGTAACCCGCCATGCCCATCGCGCCGGCCATCGACAGGAAGATCGGCAACATGCCAAGCGCCGTGCCGACCACGCCAAAGGTCAGCGGCCACACCACCTGGCTCGTGTTCAGTACCGCCGAACGCAGGCCAAGCGCCTCGCCGGCGCGGCCCGACGGCGACACCGTGTGCAGGATGTTCATGACGTTCGGCTGGGCGCTGCCCAGCGCGAGGCCGAGCACGAATGCCAGGCTGCACATGAGCCAGAAGTGCGACACGAACGGATAGACCAGATACGCCATCGCGCCCACGGTCAGCGCCAGGCGGATGATCCGCCATTCCGAAAAGTGGCGCGACACCATCGGCATGGCCACGCGGATCGCCAGCGTGGCGATCGAGAACGCACCGAGCACCCAGCCGATCGACGACGGAGACAGGCCGATATGCGTGCCCTGGATCGGAATCAGGAATGCGTGGAGATCCCACGCGGCCGAAAGCACGGCGCTGGCAATGAACACCGCGCGCAACTCGGGGTGCTGGAGCAGATCCAGCGTCGAGCGGCGCGAGCCATCCTCGATGGCGATCCTGCCTGCGTTGCCGCCTTGCGCGGGCAGGCGCGGACGCACGTACTGCAGGCCAGCCTGGCCGACCAGCGCGATGACCACCAGCACGCAGAATGCCGCACGGTATCCGGCGTGCTCGATCATGTAGCCCATCGCCACAGGACCCAGCGTGCCCGAGATGGACAGGCCCAGTGCGTGCAGGGTGTAGTTGCGCAGGCGGGTCTCGTTGGTCGATACCTGACCAATCAGCAGTTGCATGGCCACCTGCACGAGCATGAAGCCCACGCCGATCAGCGCGCAGGCACCGTACAGCGAGGCGATGTCATGCCAGACCGCCGGCAGCAGCGTGCCGGCCACAACCATCAGCGAGCCCGCCGTCATCGGCAGGCGTGGCCCGATCTCGTCAATGCGCTTGCCGGCGCGAATCGCCAGGAACATCGGCAATAGCGCGTAGAGCGACATGAGGATGCCCAGCGTCACGGTGGACGCCTTCAGCGAGATGGCAAAGAGGGAAACGACGACGCGACTGGCGTTGAACGCCAAATGGTTGCACACCGTCAGCGCGATCAGCCAACTGATCGGGGGGACGGCGGCGTGGGGCAACGTCATGGGGGCGCGGTGGCAATGGGGTGGTTCGCGCCGCCGGCAACGGTTCAGGGGCCCAGGCGATAAGACGCGCGAAAGAAAAACCAGTGCGGCGCGAGGCCGCACCAGACAAGGTCGTCAATGGCTGGACTGGACCAGCAACGGCAACCGTTGTTCGCCATTGTGTTAAATGCTTGCTTAGTCAATGGCCGTTTGATTATGCGACTGACGTCGGGCATGCACAACGTTGGTGAAGGGGGGAAGTGCAAATCCGCAACAGATTCTTTCAGCGATCTGTTGCGTGGAAGCCACGCGTAACCCATGGCCGGCCTTCAGCCCCCCTGGAAGAGCTGCGCATCGTTGGCAGGACGCGACGGATTGTGCTGTGCAGCGGGGACAGATGGGGTGGATGCGGGCTGCCGGTTCTTTGGACCGGGCTTGCCCGGCGGCGTGGCAATGACAGGCCGCTTTTTCAGGTTCGCCAGCAGCTTGCCGCACTGGCTGTCCTCTGCCGGCGAGATGTCGAGCAGGGGGACCACCAGTGCGACAGGCGCCGTAAATGCCAGTGCCAGCGCGCTGCCGGCGCGCAGCGCCAGGATGGCGTAGTTCGGACTGACGGACGGCTTCTTGAATGTTCCGCCGACGTAGAGCGGCGAGCGCAGCGAGAGGATGCGCAACCCCTTGGAATCGGGGTGAATCGTCAGGGCCAGCTCCTCGTCCTTGAAGTCGATCGCGCCTTCCGTCGTGATCACGGCATCCTGCGTGTCGAGCACAAACGTCTGCGCCTGGGCCACGCCATTGGTGATGCCGAACGCGCTGACGCCGCAGTTGATCTGCACCGGCTTGTCGCCAAAGAGCTTCGAAATCACCACGCTGCCGACGTTCAGGCCGATTGCCTCCAGGATGAACTTGCTGACCGTGCCATTCTCGACCAGCAGCCGGGCTTCGCCGTTCGCCGAACCGAGCAGCGCCGCGACCGAGTTGCCGGTGGCGGTCAGCCTGGCACCGCCATTGACCTCGCCAACGCTCGCGTGCATCGATTCGATCTTCGGGAAGAGCTGCCGGATCTGCAGATGGCGTGCGTGCATGTCGATCATGGCGGCCATCGGCTCGCGCTTGCCATCGAGCTGGATCGTCGAGACGAGGTTGCCGCCGGCCAGGCCGAAATTGAGGGGATCGAGCCGCAACACACCATCGATCAGCTTGACGTGCGTGGTCAGTTTCGTGATCGGCAGCGTTTCGTCGCGAACGATGCGCTCTCCCGTGAATGTCACGTCGGCATCAATGGCATCCCAGCGCTCGGTATGAAAGGGCGCCACGGGCAGTACCTTGTTTGCGGGCTGCTTGACCGTGCTTTCCGCGGCGGCCTGGCCGGGCTTGGCCTCGGCGCCGATGATCGGCGCGAGATCGGCGAATAGCAGCTGTTTCGACACCAGCTCACCGGACAGCAACGGTCGTGGCGCGCGCTGCGCGAACGTAAGCGTGCCACCGAGGTCACTGCTGCCAACCTTGCCCGTGAAATTTCGGTATGTATAGGACGATGCGCCTTTCTTGAGTGTGGCCACCAGCCGGCCGCGTGTTTCGTACGGCGGCGTGGATGGCAGCACCACGCCGGTCAGCGCGTAGAGCCGCGCCATGTTGTCGCCGGACAGCACCAGACTCACGTCCAGCGCACCCAGTTCCGCCGGATTGGTCAGCGTTCCCTCGATCCGGGCCCGCGTGCCGCCGACGCGTACGTCGGCCTGGAGCGGGAAAGGCTTGCTGGTGTCGCGCAGGCTCAGCGCGGTGCCGGCCTTGCCCGTCGCATTGATCGTGGCCTGGTTGTAATGGCCGACGACCTTCCAGCGGATGCCATAACGGCTCTCGGGTTTGCTTTCCGTCTTGTTTGGCGCGCCCGGGGGCGCGGAAGCCGCCGAGGCGTCAGCGGACGGGGCGAGCGCGCCGTCGCGTTCCTGATCGTAGAGTGGCTGGTCGCCGATGGTGTCGAGCGTGGCCTGCAACTCGATCTTCTCCGCGCCGTCGTTCAGGGACAGGTTGCCGCGTTCCAGCACGATTTCGCCAACATCGAGATGCCACGGCGACTCGCCGGTTTCCGGTCCGGTATCGAATGTCCAGTTGTTACGGCGGTCGGCCAGGCGTTCGAGCCAGACCGCCGGGCTGTCCACCACGATCGTTGGCACGCTGATCTCGTGCGTCAGGAGGGGGGCTGGCCGCAGGATAAAGATCAGCTCGCGGATGGTGGCGAGGCTCGGCTGCTTGGCCCAGTCCGGGTTGCCGACCGTGATGTCCTTGGCCGACAGACGGGGCCACGGCACCAGCGCGCGCCAGCCAGCCTCGCCCTCGGCACGTTTCCAGGTCACCGTCAGGTCACCGTTGATGGCGAAAGGGCGGCCGATGGCCTGTGTGACCTTGTCGTTGAGCCACGGCTTGATGCGGTTCCAGTCGAAGGTCAGGACGACGACGACCACCAGCGCGATCAGCGCCAGTGGCGTGAACAGGCTCCAGAGAGCGATCTTGCGGCGGCGGTGCGAGGCGGGCATGGGAAAGTTATCTCCTGGTGTCAGCCATGCGGCGGATCAACCACTATGCCTATTGTAGGGAGGCAATGCCAATGCGTTTGTCCGCCTTTGACTGACTTTCAGAATCCTGACGCCGACCCGGAGGCGGCGGAGGGCATAAAATGCCGGCACGGTTCGCCGGCAGCCGGTGCCGGCAGACACAGCAACAAGAACGCATGACCCTTACCCCCACGCCTCTCGCGGCGCAGGACTTGCCTGCGCCGTTGTCTCACGAAAGCCCCGAGGACGATGATTATCATCGCCGCTTTGGCGGCGTCGCGCGCCTGTATGGCGCCGAAGGCCTGGCGCGGCTCGAAGCGGCCAATGTCTGTGTGATCGGCATCGGCGGGGTGGGAAGCTGGGCAGCGGAGGCATTGGCCCGCAACGCCGTGGGCCGCCTGACGCTGATCGACCTGGACCATATCGCGGCATCGAATACGAACCGGCAGATCCATGCACTGGGCGACGCCTATGGCCGTGCCAAGGTGGACGCGATGGCCGAACGTATCGTGGCGATCAATCCGCGCTGCCGCGTGACGGCCGTGGACGACTTCGTGACCGAGGACAACGTGCAGGCCCTGTTGTCGGGGTTCGACTACGTGATCGACGCTATTGATGCCGTGAAGGTCAAGACCGCGATCCTCGGATGGGCGCGCCGCGAGGACGTTCGCGTGATCACGTGTGGCGGGGCGGGCGGCCAGCTCGACCCGACGCGCGTGCGCATCGAGGATCTGGCCCGTACGATCCAGGACCCGCTGCTGGCCAAGGTACGTGGCAACCTGCGGCGCCAGTGGGGCTTTCCGCGTGATCCGAAGAAGAAGTTCGGCATCCAGGCGGTCTACTCGGACGAACCGCTGCGCTACCCCGAACCCGAACAGCAGGCGTGCGAGATTGACGAGGTGCCGCCCGCGCCACGCCAGGGCCCGCAGGGGCTGGCCTGCGCGGGTTTTGGCTCCTCGGTGGCAGTGACTGCCGTGTTCGGCTTTGTGGCCGCTTCGGCTGTGATCGGGGCGATTGCCTCAGGCGGCTAATGCCGCGAGCAGCCGATTGACGTCCTCCTCTTGGGGCGCGACGTTGTCGAAGTAGATCAGTTCGGGATATTCGGCCGGCTCGGGCAGGAAGCGGCGCGTGCGATAGGCGTCCCAGTGGGCAAGCTTGTAGGCGTCGTTGGGGTTGCCGCGTCGGACGATCCGGGCCTGGGCTTCGCTTTCGGGCAGGTGCACCCAGACGACATGGGTCTGCGTGCCTTCGGGTACACGCAGCCACGCGGGGTCGGTGAGCTGGTGCGCGCGGATTTCGCGCGAGAGCGGGCCGACCACGAGCACGCTGATACCGAGCATCAGGTTTTCACGAGCGGTATCGAGCAGGCCTTCGTATTCGGGGTCCCGCAGGTTGTCGAGATAGGCGGGGCTGTCGCGATCGTTCGGATCGCCGGTGATCGCCCGCATCGCGGCGGCGCTGTAGCGGCCGTAGAGCGTGTCCTTGTCCAGCAGGCAGAAGGGTTCGCCGGTGGCCTGCATCAGCGGGCCGATCAGCTTGTGGGCGAGGGTGGTCTTACCGGTACCGGCATGGCCGCAGAAGAAAATCAATCGTGGCATCGCACGTGTCCAGCGTGAGGCATGAGCCGCAAGGATAGCGTCATTTGCCGCGCCGTTTGCGGGAAATCAGACCAGACTGGTGCGGAATGGGTATGCTTGCCGACTGTTCACGGCTTCCTTATCCTGCGGTTCCATGACCAATACCGACTCCTACGCCGACCCCTACGCCGGCCTTTCGGCCGAAGGCCTGCCCGACGATTTGCGCCTTGGCGAGCCCGTCACCGATGCCACGCACGCCGAATTCCTCCAGTTGCTCGCTGCCATGGAAAACGCCGACGATGCCGGTTTCCTGGCCGCTTTCGAGGAGTGGATCGAGCATACGCGCCACCACTTCGAGCAGGAGGAGCAGTGGATGGAAGCGATGCAGTTCGGCCCGCGCTTCTGCCACACCAACGAGCATCAGGGTGTGATGTCCGTGGCCAAGGCCTTGCGCGACAAGATCGTGGAGGAACGGGCTGACCCCGAGGGTCCGGGCAAGGGCGCGCTGTCGCTGGGCCGCCGCCTGACGGGTGAGTTGTCGGGGTGGTTCGACAATCACGTGAAGTCGATGGACACGATGATGGTCGAGCACATGAAAGCCAACGGCTTCTCGCTGGTCGAGGCGCCAGCGGCCTGACGGTCCGGCTGGACCGTCAGCTACCTCAAACTCAGTTCAGGACGGTGGCGAGCTGGCGGCGCCACCGTGATACCGCGGGGTCGTCGCCCATGAGCTCGAACACCGAGAGCATGGTCTTGCGGCCGACGTCGTCTTCGAACGCGCGGTCGCTCCGCACGATTTCCAGCAGTTGCTCAAGCGCGGCTTCGTACTCGCGCCGGGCGATCAGCACATGCGCCAGATCCAGTCGCGCTGGCAGATCGGCCGGATTCGCCGCCACCCGCGCCTTCAGATCGGCGCCATCGGGCAGATCGCCCACTCCCTTCATGGCTTCAAGGCGCGTTTGCAGCGCGGCATACGCATCTTCCTGCGCGGCACGCGGAGACAGCAGGCCGAACTCGGTTTCCGCATCGGCGATCTTGTTGCCGTCCAGCAGGAACCCGATGTACGTCAGGCGTGCGGTGTCTGCGCCCGGATCGTAGGCCAGTGCGGCCTGGAACGACGCCTGCGCGGCTTCGCGGTCGCCAGCGGCGGCAAGTTCGACGGCTTCGCGCAGCGCCAACTCGCCCGGATTCGGCGTCAGGCGATCCAGGAACTCCCGCAGCTGCGATTCCGGTAGCACGCCGATGAACTGGTCGACGGCTTGCCCGTCGGCAAATGCCACCACATGCGGAATGCTGCGCACGCCGAAATGGGCGGCGAGTTCCTGGTTTTCGTCGACGTTGACCTTTGCCAGCCGCCACTTGCCGCCAGATTCCGCCTCCAGCTTTTCCAGCATCGGTCCCAACGTGCGGCACGGGCCGCACCACGGCGCCCAGAAGTCGACTAGCACGGGGACCTGGCGCGACATCTCAATGACATCGGCTTCAAAGTTCTGCAGGGTGACGTCGCTCATTGTTCTGCACCTCGGAATTGAAAAGACCGTCGGGTACGGCCTGACCTTCTTATTGTGAGGGCGTAAGCGCCGAAAACAACCTCAGCAACCCCACGTGGGGGAGGGGTGGGAAAACATCCTGTTGAAAATAGAACGGTCGTTCAGTTATATTGCTTGACCGATACGCGAGGCCTACCTCGCGACGCTAGCGATTCCAGAAATCCGGTCGACGCCCGACCGTCCGCAGGAGACACCATGACCACAACGCCGTCCGTTCGCCCCCATTTCCAGTTCTGGCCCAAGCGGGTGCCGACGAACATCGTGCTGCCGGAGACTTCGCTCTGGTACAACCTCGAAGTCTCGGCGCACCGCTATGCGGACAAGGCGGCGATCCGCTATTTTGGCAATGCGATCACGTTCCGTGAACTGGAGGCGCAAGCCACCGCGCTCGCAGGCTGGCTGCAGCAGAAGGCAGGGGTGAAGAAGGGCGATCGTGTGTTGCTCTACATGCAGAACTGCCCGCAGTTCATCATCAGCTACTACGCGATCCTGCGTGCCGATGCCGTGGTGGTACCGGTCAATCCGATGAACCGGTCCGAGGAATTCAAGCATTACGTGACCGACGGCCAGGCGCGCGTGGCCATCTGTACGGCGGATCTGGCCGCTGGCGTGATGCAGGCCGATGCCGAACTGTCAGCCGATGAGCGCCTCCAGCATCTGCTCGTGACCCAATACACCGATGCCCTGCCGCCGACCCACGTGCATCCGGAGGACGCACCGCCGGCTTGGCTCACCGCCGAGCATCCGCTGCCGGACAACGCCACGCCGTGGGCCAAGGCGCTTGCCGCCGGCCTGAAGCCAGGCCCGCATACCGCCGGACCGGATGACATGGCCGTGATGCCGTATACCTCTGGCACCACCGGCTTCCCGAAAGGCTGCATTCATACCCATCGCTCGGTGATGCACAACATCGTCGGCGGCTCGACGTGGTCGGGCAGCGGCGCGGAATCGGTGATCCTGTCGGTGCTGCCGCTGTTCCACGTGACGGGGATGCAGTACGGCATGAATGGTCCGATCTACAGCGGCGCGACGGTGGTGATGCTGCCGCGTTGGGATCGCGAAGTGGCTGGCCACCTGATCTCCCGCTACCAGGTCACGCACTGGACCAATATCCCGACGATGGTGATCGACTTCCTGGGCAGCCCGAACCTGGCGTCGTTCGACATGAGCAGCCTGCGCTATATCGGCGGAGGCGGCGCGGCGATGCCGCAGGCCGTGGCGGAGCGCCTGAAGACTCAGTTCGGTCTGAACTATCTGGAAGGCTACGGCCTGTCGGAAACGATGGCGCCGACGCACAGCAACCCGGCCGACCGGCCGAAGCTGCAATGCCTGGGCGTGCCGACGTTCAACACCGACGCGCGCGTGGTCGATCCGGTCACGCTGCAGGAACTGGCGCCGAACGAGGTGGGCGAGATCATCGTGCGCGGTCCGCAGGTGTTCAAGGGTTACTGGGGCAAGCCTGACGCCACGCGCGATGCGTTCATCGAGTTCGAGGGCCAGACGTACTTTCGCACCGGCGACCTCGGCCGCATGGACGAGGAAGGCTACTTTTTCATCACCGATCGTCTGAAGCGCATGATCAATGCCTCTGGCTTCAAGGTGTGGCCGGCGGAAGTGGAAAACCTGCTGTACAAGCATCCGGCCGTGCAGGAAGCCTGCATCATCGGCACGCGCGATGCCTATCGCGGCGAAACGGTGAAGGCGGTGGTGGTGCTGCGCGCGGATGCCAAGGGCAAGACCCAGCCGGAAGACATCATCGAATGGGCCAAGGAGCACATGGCCGCGTACAAGTATCCGCGCGTGGTCGAGTTCGTCGATGCCCTGCCGAAGTCCGGCACCGGCAAGGTGATGTGGCGCCAGCTGCAGGAAACGGAAAACGCGCGTCAGGCTGGCTGAGCGGGTGAGGTGTAACACCCCGCGGCACTGGAAACTCAGTGGCCGCGGGCCCGCATCAGCATCCGCACCATCGTCTTGTAGCCACGCTCCCGCGCATGGCGCGAGGGCGTGACGCCTTCGCGGTCGGCCAGGTTGGCATCGGCCCCGGCGTCCAGCAATGCCTGGACGATGTCCTCGTATCGCGAACTGCCGTCGCCGAGGATGATGGCTTCCAGCAGTGCCGTCCAACCCAACTGGTTCACCCGGTCCACCGGCACGCCCGCGCTAATCAGCAGCTTCACGATTTCCACATTGCCGTGCTGACTGGCGGCGATCAGCGCCGTGCCGTCGTAGCGATCGGTGCTGTTCAGGTCCGCCCCGTGCGACAGGGCCAGTCGTACCACGTCGATCTGGTTGGTGGCCGCGGCCAGCAGGAATGGGCTGTTGCCTTCATCGTCCTTGCGGTTGACGTCCGCCCCAGCCTGAATCAGCACCCGCATGACATCGCCCCGACGGTTGTAGACCGCCGCGAGCAGAGCCGTACGTCCGCGTTCGTCCGTGGCCTGGGCTGATGCGCCGGCCTTGAGCAGCCGATTGACCAGGTCGAGGTCGCCGATACTGGCTGCCGTGATCAGGTTGTGGTCGAGGGCGGCCATGCCGTCCCCGCGCGACGGCAGGGGTGTGTGATTGCTGCCGTGCCACGGGCGAGAAGGCATCGGCGCGGATGCGCCGCCCAGTCCACCCACCGAGCGGGCCAGCGTTTGCCCGCCCTGGCCGGCCAGCAACCCCCCAGCGACCAGTAATCCCATCAGCCCGAGTATCTCGGCAAGTGCCTGGCGGCGGGGACGGGTCTGGGAGCGCGTCATGTTGGCAGGTGACAGGATCGATCAGACAGTTTCGTGCGGCTGGATAATAGACTCGGCAGCGTCAGCGCTGGCGACACTCGCCCGCGTTGCGGCGCCGTTGGTTTCGGCGGCATCGCTTTCCTGGAGCTGGCGCCACAGGCGTCCCAGGTACGGATCGTCCACGCCATTCGTTGTCAGGCCAAGCAGGGTTTGCTGGAGATACTCGCGCGCCGGGCCATACAGGCCGCAGGCATGGCGCAGGCAGGCCACCACGCGCTCGTCTGGCAGGCGGCCAGCGTAGGCCGAATGCTCGCGGTTCATGACAAAGGCCAGCGCTCGCTGCTCGGGTGCATCCGGCGCGTTGCCGACCCTTACGCGCAGCCAGCGCGGATGATAGGCGCCGGTCAGCATCTCGCGGCGCCACAGCACGCGGAATTCCTGCTCGATCACGTGCCCGGGGATGCGGAATACCATGCCGGTGCAGCAACCGCCACGATCCAGGCCGAGCACGAGGCCCGGATTGTCCCACGTGCCCCGATTGATGCGGGAATAGAGATAGAAGCCGCGATGGTAGCCATGCACGGTGGCCAGCCTGCGATCCGTATGGACCACCATCGGATTCCAGATCAGAGAACCATAGCCAAACAGCCAGACATCGCCGTTCAGGCCGGGTGTCTCGGGCCGGGCGCCGAGCGCGTCGCAGAGCGAACGCTCCACATCGGCTTCTGGCAACAACGAGGACGCGACCGGCGTGCTGCACAATGATGTGCGCAGCCTGTCCGATTCGAGGTCCTGTCGTGTAATGGCCATGTCTGACAGCATAATCCAAAGCGCATTGATGCGTCGCAAGGAAACCACAGATGCCAGCAGGGGTGTGTGTACAAGGCAACGGTCGGCAACGGCTTGTTCCAACAGCCTAGTTCTTCCGCCCGCCCCGATCCGGCGGCAAGTCACTACAATAGGGGCCTCATCCTCGGAGATTTTCGGAGAACCGGCAATGGCGCGTACCCTGACCGTAGTGTTCGGCAGTGGCAAGGAATTTGAATTCACGCTGGGCGACAGTGAACTCGCCGCGGTGACCGAGGATGCCGCCTGGCGCTGGTTTGACCGCGAATACGCCGAGCTGGATTGCCAGGCGTCGAGTCCGGTCGGCAAGGTTCTGGTGATCGACAAGATCCTGAACGTGGCGAAATTCTCGGGCGAAAATCGCTTTGCCACCCATCCGGAATGGGCGCAGGACTATGCCCGGCACGCCGGCCGGCTGCTCGATCGCGACAAGGTGCGTGTGGATGTCGGCAGCGCGGCGATCGGTTTCTGACCGCCCCGGAATAAAGAAAACCCCCGCTTCGGTAACAAAGCGGGGTTTTTTTCTGCCTTCCTGCTGAAGCCGCCTCTTCCGGGGCGGCTTCGTTTTTTCAGGCGGATGTCAGGCGGGTACGCTCGACGGGCTGGTGCAGCGCTGCGACAGATAGGCGCTGAACTCGTCGCGCACCTCGGGGTGCCTGAGGGCGAATTCGACGGTCGCCTTCAGATAGCCGAGCTTGCTGCCGCAGTCGTACCGCACGCCTTTGTAGCGATAGGCCAGCACCTGTTCCTGGTCGAGCATCGACTGGATGGCGTCGGTGAGCTGGATCTCGCCGCCGGCGCCCGGCTTCAGCTCGCGGATATGGTCGAAGATGCGCGGGGTGAGAATGTAGCGACCCACCACGCCCAGGTTCGACGGCGCATTCTCGGGGGCCGGCTTCTCGACGATGGCGGACATCTTGATCACGCGGTCGTCCCACTCGCGGCCGTCGATCACGCCATACGAGCGGCTTTGCTCGGGTGCGATCTCTTCCACGCCGAGTACCGAGCAGTTGTAGTGGTTGTAGATATCCACCATCTGCTTCATCACGGGCAGGTCCTTGCCACCGTCGAGCAAGTCGTCGGCGAGCATCACGGCAAACGGCGTGTCGCCTACGAGCTTGGCGGCGCAAAGGACTGCGTGACCCAGGCCCAGTGCCTCGGGCTGGCGCACGTAATAGCACTCGACGTTCGCTGGCTTGATCGAGCGCACCACATCGAGCAGTGCCTGCTTGTTCTTGGCCTCGAGTTCCGCTTCCAGTTCGTAAGCCTTGTCGAAGTGATCCTCGATGGCGCGCTTGGAGCGCCCGGTGACGAAGATCATCTCGGTAATGCCTGCGGCCATGGCTTCTTCCACGGCGTACTGGATCAGTGGCTTGTCGACCACGGGCAGCATTTCCTTGGGGCTCGCCTTGGTGGCGGGCAGAAACCGGGTGCCTAGCCCTGCAACGGGAAAGACGGCCTTGGTGACGCGGTTTTCCATTTCAGCCTTCCTTGTTTATCCGGAGTGATACCGTGCCGTAACGGTAGGGGTGCCGTCTGTCCGGTTCCGTCCGACGCTGCAGTCGGCACGAAACCGGGGAAGCACTTTTTACGCTCAGGCAGGCAATCGCTGTAGTTGATCCTGAAGCTTGACCAGCGTCTGTTCGAAATCGGACAAACGCTGCGTTTCCTGAGCCACGACGGCCGGCGGTGCCTTGGCGACGAAGCTCTCATTGGACAGCTTGCCACGGCATTTGCCGATTTCGCCGGAGATACGGTCGATCTCCTTGCCCAGGCGCACGCGTTCGGCAGCCACGTCGATCTCGATCTTGAGAAGCAGGTGGTTGCCGTCGGCGATCGCCACAGGGGCGCCGGCGCCTTCCTTCTGCAGCGTGGCCTCGTCTTCGAACACCTTGACCTCGGAAAGTTTCGCCAGCGCCTGGATTTGCGCCGCCGCTTCCTTCAGGAACGTGCTGTCTCCCTGAGCATAGAGCGGGATGCGCTGGGCCGGCGAAATATTCATCTCGCCGCGCAGGTTGCGGCAGGCGTCGACCACCGACTTGAGGCGGGCCACCCAGGCTTCGGCGGCTTCGTCGATCTTGGCTGCGGCGCTCAGCGGGTAATCCTGCGTGGCGATCGACTCGCTGCCATCGCCCTTGGCGCGGCCGGCCAGCGGAGCCACCTTCTGCCACAGTTCCTCGGTGATGAACGGGATAATCGGGTGGGCCAGGCGCAGCACCGTTTCCAGCACGCGCAGCAGCGTGCGGCGCGTGGCGCGTTGCTGGGCTTCGGTCCCGGTCTGGATCTGGACCTTGGCCATCTCCAGGTACCAGTCGCAGTATTCGTCCCAGACGAACTTGTAGATCGCGCTGGCGATGTTGTCGAAGCGGTACTCGGCGAAACCCTTCTCGACTTCCGCTTCCACGCGCTGCAGAAGCGATACGATCCAGCGGTCGGCCTGCGAGAAGTGCAGGTAGCCGTCCGGGCCGCAATCGTTGCTGCACGGGCCCATGCCGCAGTCATGGCCCTCGGTGTTCATCAGCACGAAACGCGTGGCGTTCCAGAGCTTGTTACAGAAGTTGCGATAGCCCTCGCAGCGGCCGGTGTCGAAGTTGATGTTGCGACCCAGCGTGGCCAGCGACGCAAACGTGAAGCGCAGCGCGTCGGCGCCAAATGCGGGAATACCGTCCGGGAATTCCTTCTTTGTCTTCGACTCGATCTTCGGCGCATCCTTCGGACGACGCAGGCCGGTGGTGCGCTTCTTGAGCAGCGGTTCGAGCGAGATACCGTCGATCAGGTCCACTGGGTCGAGCGTGTTGCCCTCGGACTTGCTCATCTTCTTGCCTTCGGAGTCCCGCACCAGGCCGTGCACGTACACGGTGTGGAACGGCACCTTGCCGGTGAAGTGCTTGGTCATCATGACCATGCGCGCCACCCAGAAGAAGATGATGTCGTAGCCGGTCACGAGCACCGACGACGGCAGGAAGTGCTGGATCTCGGGCGTGTTCTCGGGCCAGCCCAGCGACGAGAACGGAACCAGCGCGGACGAGAACCACGTGTCGAGCACGTCTTCCTCGCGGCGCAGCGCGCCGGTGCTGCCGGCGGCCTGGGCCTTCGCGCGTGCTTCCTCTTCGGTGCGCGCCACGAAACAGTTGCCGGCATCGTCGTACCAGGCGGGAATCTGGTGGCCCCACCAGAGTTGGCGGCTGATACACCAGTCCTGGATGTTCGACAGCCACTGGTTGTACGTGCTGATCCAGTTTTCCGGCACGAGCTTGATCTCGCCGCTCTGCACGGCCTCGAGCGCGACTTCGGCGATCGAGCGGCCCGGGTTGAATGTGCCTTCCGGGGCCGGCTTGCTCATGGCCACGAACCACTGGTCCGTCAGCATGGGTTCGATCACGCTGCTGGTGCGCTCGCTGCGCGGCACCATCAGCTTGTGCTTCTTGACCTCGCCCAGCAGGCCCTGCGCCTCGAGGTCTGCCACCATCTTCTTGCGCGCGTCGAAGCGATCCATGCCGGCGTAGGCGGCCGGCGCATCGGCGACGATCTTCGCGTCGAGCGTCAGGATCGACAGTTGCGGCAGGTTGTGGCGCTGACCCACGGCGTAGTCGTTGAAGTCGTGGCCCGGGGTCACCTTGACCACACCGGTGCCGAACTCGCGATCCACGTATTCGTCGGCGATGACCGGGATCTTGCGATCGGTCAGCGGCAGATGTACGAACTTGCCAATCAGGTGGGCGTAGCGCTCATCCTCGGGGTGCACCATCACGGCCGTGTCGCCGAGCATCGTCTCGGGACGGGTGGTGGCCACGGTCAGGTGGGTCAGGCCGCGTACGGTGTCCGGCTCGGCCAGCGGGTAGTGGATGTGCCACAGCGAACCGTCTTCCTCGACGCTGTCGACTTCCAGATCGGACACGGCGGTGCCAAGCACCGGATCCCAGTTCACCAGCCGCTTGCCACGGTAGATCAGGCCTTGCTCATGCAGGCGGACGAATACCTCGGTCACGGCCTTCGACATCTCGGGCGACATCGTGAAGTACTCGCGCGTCCAGTCGATCGACGCGCCCATGCGGCGCACCTGGCGCGTGATCGTCGAGCCCGATTCTTCCTTCCACTCCCAGACCTTCTCGGTGAACTTGGCACGGCCCAGGTCGTGGCGCGATACGCCTTGCGCCTCGAGCTGGCGTTCCACGACGATCTGCGTGGCGATGCCGGCGTGGTCGGTGCCCGGCACCCACAGCGTGTTGGCGCCGCGCATACGTGCATGGCGGGTCAGGCCGTCCATGATCGTCTGGTTGAACGCATGGCCCATGTGCAGCGTGCCGGTCACATTGGGCGGCGGCAGCTGGATGGCGAAATCGGGGCGATTGGCGTCGAATGTGGGCTGGGCAATGCCGCGCCGCTCCCATTCTGGGCCCCATTTCGCCTCGATGGCGGCGGGTTCGAAGCTCTTGGCTAGGGACTGGTCTTCTGCGGTCATGCTGGGATGTCGAGGTGTGCGGGTCAGGGCTCTGGCCGGCAGGCGGATCGGCGCGCCGCGGCATTGGGCCGGGAAAACGTCAAATTATAGGGGAGGCGGGGTCCCGGTGCGCATTTCGGCGCCGGAAGGTGGTCCGGGCGAGTGGATGCTGTCATTGCTGCCAGGACGCGGCGGGGGCCATCGGTATAATTGCGGCCTATCCTTCCGGCCCCGCTCCGATGTCCAGTCTGCTCGCCAATCTCAACGCTGAACAACTCGCCGCCGTCACATTACCTGACGAGCCGGCCCTGATCCTGGCCGGTGCGGGCAGTGGCAAGACCCGCGTGCTGACCACGCGGATCGCGTGGCTGATCCAGAACGGCCGTGTGTCCCCGGCCGGCATCCTGGCGGTGACCTTCACGAACAAGGCCGCCAAGGAGATGCAGACCCGGCTGTCGTCGATGTTGCCGATCAACACCCGGGGCATGTGGATCGGCACGTTCCATGGCCTGTGCAACCGGATGCTGCGTGCGCATTTCCGTGACGCCGGCCTGCCGCAGACATTTGCGATCCTGGACTCCCAGGACCAGCTTTCGGCGATCAAGCGGCTGCTCAAGGGGCTGAATGTCGACGACGAGAAGTACCCGCCCAAGAATCTCCAGTACTTCATCAACAACGCCAAGGAGCAGGGCCTGCGCCCGGCCGACGTCGAAGCCAATGACGATTTCAATCGTCGCTTCGTCGACCTGTACGCGGCCTACGACGAGCAGTGCCAGCGCGAGGGCGTGGTCGACTTCGCCGAGCTGTTGCTGCGCTGCTATGAACTGCTGCGTTACAACGACGCGATCCGCCAGCACTACCAGCACCGTTTCCGCCATGTGCTCGTCGACGAGTTCCAGGACACCAACGTGCTGCAGTACCAGTGGCTCAAGCTGCTGGCCGGCTACGGCTCGGGCAATGCCGCGGCGGTGTTCGCCGTGGGCGACGACGACCAGAGCATCTATGCGTTCCGTGGCGCCAACGTCGGCAATATGCGCGACTTCGAGCAGGAATTCCGCGTTCGCCACCTGATCAAGCTCGAGCAGAACTACCGCTCGCACGGGCATATCCTCGATTCGGCCAACCACCTGATCTCGCACAATGCGCGCCGACTGGGCAAGAATCTGCGCACCGACGCCGGGCACGGCGAGCCGGTGCGCGTGTTCCAGGCAGGTTCGGACGGCCAGGAAGCCTCGTGGATCGTCGAGGAAATCCGCGACCAGATCGCGCAAGGCATGTCGCGCTCGGAGATCGCGATCCTCTATCGCAGCAATGCGCAGTCGCGGGTCATCGAACATGCGCTGTTCTCGTCGGGTATCCCGTACCGGGTGTACGGCGGCCTGCGTTTCTTCGAGCGCGCCGAAGTGAAGCACGCGCTGGCCTACCTGCAGTTGATCGAGAACCCGCGCAATGACGCCGCATTCGGGCGGGTGGTCAATTTCCCCACGCGCGGCATCGGCGCGAAGTCGCTCGAAGTGCTGCAGGACGCGGCGCGGCAGTACAACTGTTCGCTGGCCGAAGCCGTGGCCTACGTGCCTGGCAAGGCCGGTAGCTCGTTGGGCGCCTTTATCCGGCTGATCGAGCAGATGCGTGCCGAGACCAGCCGGCTGACGCTGGCGCAAACGGTCGAGTACGTGACCAACACCAGCGGCCTGATGACGCACTACCAGACCGAGAAGGAAGGTCAGGACCGCATCGAGAACTTGCAGGAACTGGTGACGGCCGCGCAGGCGTTCGTGGTCGAGGAAGGCTACGGGCTCGAGGCGCTGGGCCGCATGCTGCCGGCGAACCGCGATGCCATGCCGGCGCTGGCGCAGGGCGAACAGGACCAGCAGGTGCTGAACCCCGAACAGTTGCCCGTGGTGATGACGCCGTTGGTGGCGTTCCTGACCCACGCGTCGCTGGAGGCCGGGGACAACCAGGCGCAGGCCGGCCAGGATGCGGTGCAGATGATGACCGTGCACGCGGCCAAGGGGCTCGAGTTCAATGTGGTGTTCATCACCGGGCTCGAGGAAGGCCTGTTCCCGCACGAGAACAGCGCGATGGAAGCCGACGGTCTGGAGGAAGAACGCCGCCTGATGTATGTGGCCATCACCCGCGCACGCGAACGGCTTTATCTGTCGTTCGCCCAAAGCCGCGTGCTGCACGGCCAGATGCGCTATCACGTGCGGTCGCGCTTCTTCGAGGAGCTTCCCGAGGCTTCGCTGAAGTGGATCACTCCGCAGGGCCAGGCCTACGGTGCCTATGGCTCGGGCAGCGGACGTCAGTCATCCGAGCGTGAAAGCGCTTGGGGCCGTGACTGGTTCAAGCGTGCCGAGGACGTGCCCTATACCGGCGTCAAGCCGACCGGCGGCATGGACACCGGCAAGAACTACGCCGAAGAAAAGCGCGCCGCGGCCACTGGATTCCGCGTGGGCCAGAGCGTGTTCCACAACAAGTTCGGGGAAGGCAAGATCAAGGCGCTGGAAGGCGAGGGCGCCGATGCGCGCGCGAACATCGACTTCAAGCGTCACGGCACCAAGTGGCTGGCGCTGTCGGTGGCGAAGCTGGACGCGATTGATTGAGGAGGGGATTTTCTCCCCACTTCCGCACATGGAAGCGGGGAGAAAGGAAAATCAGGACTGCGCCACGCTATCGTTCGCCGTCTCACCCGGCGGCGCGATGTTGAAGCAGCCGCGGTACGTCGCATAGAACGAGCAGTAGAGGATCGCCAGCATCAGCAGCGAGTACGGCGTGATCAGGAACGACAGCACGGTATCCGCGCCGATCGAGGCGAACACTGCCTCAAGGAACAGCGGCACCACCACCAGCAACAGCGCGAACAGCAGGGCGTAGGTGAAGAACGCGCCACGGTTGCGCCAGCAGGCGGTCCAGCTGAAGAACAGCGCCTTGACGGGCGGCACGCCATGCCAGGCGGCAAGCATCGGCGCGAACCAGAACATCATTGCCACCGGTGTGTACAGCAGCGCGCCGATTAGCAGCGCGTAATACAGTTGCCGTACCGCTTCGCCGGAGGGCTCCTCGCCCTTGAGCACCATCGGCGCCAGTGCGCTGATGTCGACCACGGCCGTGGCGATGAAGCTCAGCGCGAACACCAGCACCGCGTAGATACCACCCAGCACCAGCAGGTTGCGGGTGGCCTGTTTCCCGTTCGTGCGGAAGCCCGAAAGCAATACCGTGGGCAACACGCGCTTGTTCTGGATGACGTCGCGGCAGGCGGTCATCACGCCCACGGACAGGCCCGGGGTGAACACCAGCAGCGCGATGATGCCGAACAGCGGCACGAAGATCGCCAATTGCGCGGCAATCAGATAGATGAACAACAGCATCAGGAATGCCAGCGGGTTCTTGCGGAACAGCCAGATGCCCTGGCGGAACCAGACGTAGCCTTCCTTGGCGGAAACTTCCAGTAGTTGCATGGCGAATCAGATCCAGGGGAGCGCTGCGGCGTCGTCGATGCGGCGGCGCAGGATGCGTTCGAAGTGGGTCGGATCGTGCGGCTGGAGCATATCGGCCTCGCGCGGCAGGTAGAAGTCCCACAGGCGCGATACCCAGAAGCGCAGTGCGCCAGCGCGCAGCATATCTTGCCAGTGCGCCGCCTCCACTGCCGTCAGGGGCCTGACCGCATGATAAGCCCGCAGCATGGCCTGCGCACGTTCCATGTCGATGGTGCCGGTCGCGAGGTCAATGCACCAGTCGTTGACGGTGACGGCCAGGTCGAACAGCCATTTGTCGTCACCGGCAAAGTAGAAATCGAAGAAGCCGCCGAGCCGGTGGTTGCCGGCACTGTCGGTGTCGAACAGCGCGTTGTCGCGGAACAGGTCGCAGTGGCAAGGGCCACCCTGCAGCGCGGCGTAGTCACCGCTGCCGAAAAACGCGGTCTGGTGCGCGATTTCCTCGGTCAGCAGCTTGCGCTGCGCGGCATCGAGGAAAGGCGTGATTTCCGGGGTGGTCTGCTGCCACCACGCCAGGCTGCGCAGATTCGGCTGCTTGCGTGGATAGTCCTGACCGGCGATATGCATGCGCGCCAGCATTGCGCCGACTTCGGCGCAATGGTCGGGCTGCGGCGCAAGCTGCGAGGCGCCGGGCAGGCGCGTGACGATGGTCGCCGGCTTGCCCTTCAGTTCGCGCAGGATCTCGCCGTCGCGAGCTGGCATCGGCGCCGGCACGCAGATGCCGTGCCGTGCCAGATGGTCCATCAGGTGCAGGTAAAACGGCAGCTGGTCGAATTGCAGCCGTTCAAAGATCGTCAGTACGTACTCACGTGTGACGCCATCCTGCTCCATGGTCAGGAAAAAGTTGCTGTTCTCGATGCCCGAGGCAATGCCGCGCAGCGCGCGCACTTCGCCAAGGTCATAGTCAAGCAGCCAGCGGGCGATCTCGTCCTGCGAGACCGTGGTGAAAACGGCCATACTGTTCTGTTGGTACAATTCGGGACGCGACGAACCGAGGGCGGATGGCAATGGCGGTTCGCCGCCGCGGCATCACTGCCGGAGGGCCGGCGCGACCTTCGCCAGGCGCGAGCGCCCGGCGAGGATCGTGGGTAAAAAGACAATCAGGATAACGGGAAAGGCTGCCGTATCAGAACTTCAGGTTCACGGACGGCACGCGGTTCACGTCATGGTCACGAATCTTGGGCGAGCTGTCTTCGGGCTTGCTCATTTCGTACTTGGTGCCGAAACCGGACTGAACCTGGATATCGGTGGCCCGACCCTTGTTGCGGTACTCGGTCACCTGCGTGCCATCGCGCTCGCGCAGCACGAAGCTCGGCTCGCGCGGTTTGTTGATCTCGCTCTTCGCGGCAGGGGCGATCGGTTGGTTGTTGATTTCGTTCAGTTCCTGCTGGGTCAGCGCATTGCTTTCCGCGTTGTCCTGGGCCACGGCATGGGTGGTCACAGTCAGTGCAAGCGCGGCTGCAGCAAGCGCAAGAAGGTAGCCATGACGGCCAATGGCCGTCGGGACATTGGCGAGCCTGGCACCCGTATGCGAAGGGGAAGTCATCTGGGGCTCCTGTGCGTGCGGGCCGGCAGCCCAGCGACGCGGATTTGGCCTGCAAGTACCCGACGGTGCCGGATCTGGCAGGAGAATGCTTCCATTCTAGCAATTCCTGTCGGTTCCGGGCCGCTCTCGTGCCCTAGCGTCCACCCGCCAGCACCGCCGGCGGGCGTCCATGCCTTACAGATAGAACATTTCTTCCTTGGGCGGAATCGGATGCTCGCCGCCGCGCTTTTCGTAGTACTCGTAGACGGCTTCGAGCACTTCCTGTGGCTCGTCGACGATCTTCATCAGGTCCAGGTCGTGCTCGGCGATCAGGCCCATCGGCAGCAGCGTGAAACGGAACCAGTCGAGCAGGCCCTTCCAGAAGCGGCTGCCGTACATCACCACGGGCACAGAACGAGACTTGCCGGTTTGTACCAGCGTCAGCACTTCGGCCAGTTCGTCCAGGGTGCCGAAGCCGCCCGGCATGACGATGAATGCATCCGAATTCTTCACGAACGTGACCTTGCGCGTGAAGAAGTGGCGGAACCGCATGGCGATGTCCTGGTACGGATTGCCCTGCTGCTCGTGGGGCAATTCGATATTCAGGCCGACACTGGCGGACTTGCCCGCGTGCGCGCCCTTGTTGGCCGCTTCCATGATGCCGGGGCCGCCGCCGGAGATGACGGCAAAGCCGGCATCCGAGAACAGCCGGGCGATTTCGATGGTCTTCTGGTAGTAAGGCGAGTCCTCGCGCAGGCGCGCGCTGCCGTAGATCGAGACGGCCGGGCGGATCTCCGAAAGGTACTCGGTCGCCTCGATGAACTCTGCCATAATCGTGAACATTTGCCACGAGGCGCGCGCCTTCTTCGCAGTGGCGCGGTCTTCGTCGGCCAGCGCGCGCAGGCTTGGAATCATCTTGCGCGGATTCGAGCGCGCTGCCGCATCGCGTGCGGCAGCCTCCTGCTCGTCGGGGCCTTTGCCTGCCTCGGCGGCATCGGCCATGGCGGCAATGGCAGCAGCATGTGCGGCCGTTTTCTCGGCCCGCTGGTCTGCCTTGTTACCGGCAACGTCAGCAGTGTCTGTAGCGGCAAGGGGGGCGGCGTCAGCACCGCCTGCGGGGGCACCAGTCAATTTTGAGTCCATGGGAATGTCGGATAGTCCAAAAACACTCTTGCTCGTCGATGGATCGAGCTATCTATATCGCGCGTATCACGCTCTGCCGGACCTGAGGAATGGCGAAGGTCTGCCCACGGGGGCAATCTACGGCATGATCAATATGCTGCGCAAGCTGCGCAATGATTACCCGGCACAGTATATCGCCTGTGTGTTCGACGCCAAGGGCAAGACGTTCCGGGATGACATGTATCCGGCATACAAGGAGCATCGCCCGTCGATGCCCGAGGACCTCGCGAAGCAGATCGAGCCAATACACGAGGCCGTGCGCGCGCTCGGCTGGCCGATCGTGGTCGTGGAGGGCGTGGAGGCCGACGACGTGATCGGCACGCTCGCGCTCCAGGCGTCGCAGCAGGGCGTGAACACGGTCGTTTCTACGGGCGACAAGGATCTTGCGCAGCTCGTCAATGACACCGTCACGTTGGTCAACACCATGAGCGGCGAGGTTCTCGACCCGCCGGGCGTGGTGGCGAAGTTCGGCGTGCCGCCCGAGCGCATCGTCGACTACCTGTCGCTGATCGGTGACGCCGTGGACAACGTGCCCGGCGTGCCGAAGGTCGGTCCGAAGACCGCGGTCAAATGGCTGACCGAATACGGCACGCTGGACGACATCATGGGCAACGCCGAGAAGATCAAGGGCGTGGTGGGCGAGAATCTGCGCAACACGCTCGAATGGCTCCCGCGCGCGCGGGAACTGGTCACGGTCAAGACCGATTGCGACCTGAGCGGTGCCGTTGCCGATTTCCAGGCGCTGCACGACCTTGGCGAAGACAAGGAAAAGCTGATCGCGTTCTTCCAGCGCTACGGATTCAAGTCGTGGCTGCGCGAGGCAACCGGTGAGTCGCTGCCGAACGCACGCGCGGCAGCGCGCGCGGTGCCGAAGCCCGCGCCGGCGCAGGGCGGGCTGTTCGATGCGCCGGCGCCGGCCGACGCCCCAGCCGAAGATGTGCCCCCGGCCGAGATCAGCTACGAGACCGTGACCACCGAGGCCGCGCTCGACGAATGGCTGCGCAAGATCGCTGATGCGCAGATCGTCGCCGTCGACACCGAAACGACCTCGCTCGATCCGATGCTGGCGCAGCTCGTCGGCATCTCGCTGTCGGTCGAGCCGGGTGCGGCTGCCTATATTCCCGTGGCGCATCGCGGTCCGGACGTCGCGGGTCTCGAGAACCATGGCCAGCTCTCGCGCGAGTACGTGCTCGAGCGTATGCGCGGATGGCTCGAGGATCCGACGCGTCCGAAGCTCGGTCAGCACCTGAAGTACGACTCGCACGTGTTTGCCAACCACGGCGTGGCGCTGCGCGGCATCGCGCATGACACGATGCTGGAAAGCTACGTGCTGGCTTCGTACCGCAATCACGGCATGGATAGCCTGGCCGAGCGCCTGCTGAGCCTGAAGACGATCACGTACGAGGAAGTTTGCGGCAAGGGGGCGAACCAGATCGGCTTCGACCAGATCGACCTGCCGCGCGCCACGGAATACGCGGCCGAGGATGCCGACGTGACACTGCGCCTGCATCGCAAGATGCTGCCGCAGCTCGATGCATCGGAAGGGCTGAAGTACGTCTACGAACAGATCGAGATCCCGGTCTCGGTGGTGCTGCAGAAGATCGAGCGCAACGGCGTGCTGATCGATGCCGACCGCCTGGCCGCGCAGAGCGCCGAGCTGGGTCTACGCATGATGGACCTCGAGCGCGCCGCGCACGATGCGGCGGGCCAGCCGTTCAATCTCGGATCGCCAAAGCAGATCGGCGAGATCCTGTTCAACCAGATGAAGCTGCCGGTGGTCAAGAAGACCGCCAGCGGCGCGCCGTCGACCGATGAAGAGGTGCTGCAGAAGCTGGCGGACGACTATCCGCTGCCCAAGCTGCTGCTGGACTACCGGGGCCTGTCGAAGCTGAAGTCCACCTACACGGACAAGCTGCCGAAGATGGTCAACCCGAATACCGGGCGCGTGCATACGAGCTACGGGCAGGCCACTGCGGTGACGGGTCGCCTGGCATCGACCGATCCGAACCTGCAGAACATTCCGGTGCGCACCGAGGAAGGTCGCCGCATTCGCGAGGCGTTCATCGCCGCGCCCGGCAACGTGATCGTCTCGGCCGACTATTCGCAGATCGAACTGCGCATCATGGCGCATATCTCGGGCGACGAAAACCTGCTGCGCGCGTTCGCCAATGGTGAGGATATTCACCGTGCCACGGCCGGCGAAATCTTCGGCGTCGAGCGCGAGGCCGTCAACAGCGAGCAGCGCCGCTATGCGAAGGTGATCAACTTCGGTCTGATCTATGGCATGAGCGCGTTCGGGCTGGCCAGCAACCTTGGCATCGAGCGCGAGGCGGCCAAGCACTATATCGACCGCTACTTCATGCGTTACCCCGGCGTGGCGCACTACATGGAACAGACGCGCCAGACGGCGCGCGAGCAGGGCTATGTCGAGACTGTGTTCGGCCGCCGCCTCTGGCTGCCGGACATCAACGGCGGCAATGGCCCGCGCCGTCAGGCCGCAGAACGTGCGGCCATCAACGCGCCGATGCAGGGCACCGCGGCCGATCTGATCAAGCTGTCGATGATCGCCGTGCAGGACTGGCTCGAAGGCGAGCATCTCGGCACGCGCCAGATCATGCAGGTGCATGATGAACTGGTGCTCGAAGTGCCACAGGCCGAACTCGAACTTGTCCGCGTGAAGCTGCCCGAGCTGATGTGCGCGGTGGCCACCCTCAATGTGCCGCTGGTTGCCGAAGTGGGTAGTGGCGCGAACTGGGAAGAGGCCCACTGATCCTCGCGACGAGGATGTCCTCAACGCGATGCCGATGTATGCATAAGAGTACTGATTGAAGCGACTGCGGAAGGCTTGTCAGGGGTGCTGCTCTGCAGCACACTGGCAACAATGAACGCATTTGCGGTACATCAAGAAATGCTGCAAGAACATCGGCTTCGCGGCGCAAGACGACAATAGAAAGTCGCCGACGAGGCCTGCCGGTTTTCAAATTGAAAACATCGGGTAGACCATGAGTCACGCATACGACAAAGAGGACAGCACGCAGAGGGAGGCGGCAACCGTAAGTACCCAGCCCAGCACGGTGGCACGATCGGAGAAGCAGGCACACCGGATCATCGTGGTCGGTGGCGGAGCCGGCGGGCTCGAGCTTGTCACGCGGTTGGGCGACAAGCTTGGCAAGTCTGGTACGGCGCAGGTGACGCTGGTCGACCGCTCGCCCACGCACATCTGGAAGCCGCTGCTGCACGAGGTGGCGGCGGGCAGCATGGACCCGAACACGCATCAGCTCGAGTACGTGGCCCAGGCGCGTTGGCACTACTTCGAATTCCAGCAAGGTGAACTGACCGGCATCGACCGGGAGCGCAAGCTTGTCAAGGTGGCGGCGTGCCTCGATCAGGATGGCGCGGAATTGCTGCCTGCCCGGGAGTTGCCGTATGACACGCTCGTGCTCGCCATCGGTTGCGTCACGCATTTCTTCAGTGTGCCCGGAGCCGCCGAGAACGCGATCGCGCTCGATACGGTCGATCAGGCAGAGCGCTTCCGGCGCAAGCTGATTGCCGCGTGCGTGCGCGCGCAGAACGGCCGGGGCCGAGTCGGGGAGGATGGCCGCCCACGGGTCGATGTGGCGATCATCGGCGCCGGCGCGACGGGGGTGGAACTGTCAGCGGAGTTGCGCAATACGGCGCACGTGCTCAGTGCATACGGGCTGCACCAGCTCGATCCGCGTCGCGACGTACGCATTCATATCGTCGAGGCGGGCCCGCGCATCCTGCCGGCACTGTCGGAGCGTGTATCGGCCGAGACGACCAAGCTGCTGCGCAAGCTCGACGTCGACGTGTTCACCTCGGAGCGCGTGACCGAAGTCACGAAGGACGCCGTGCTGACCGCCAGCGGCAAGCATGTCGATGCCGATCTGACGGTGTGGGCGGCGGGTATTACGGCGCCAGGTGTGTTGCGCACGCTCGGCCTGCCAGTCAGCAAGATGGGCCAGATCGTCGTGGGCCCGACGCTGCAGTGCGAGACGGATCCAGACATCTTCGCGTTCGGCGATTGCGCCGCCGCGCCGTGGCCCGAGAAGCAGACCACGGTGCCGCCGCGCGCTCAGGCCGCGCACCAGCAGGCAACATTCCTCTATGACGCGATTCGCGCGCGGCTGGCTGGCAAGCCGCTGCCGAAGTTCGGCTTCAAGGACTTCGGCTCGCTGGTGTCGTTGGGCCACTTCAGCGCCGTGGGCAGTCTGATGGGTGGCCTGATCGGTGGTTCGATGTTCATCGAGGGGCTGTTCGCGCGCTTCATGTACACGTCGCTGTACCGGATGCATGTACTGGCGCTGCATGGGGCCATTGGCATGGGGCTGGACACCATCACGCACTGGCTGCGCAGCAAGACCAGCCCGCGCGTGAAGCTGCACTAGGCCCAGCGGGTGGAGGCCGGCACCACCCGGGATGCGTGCTGCCGGCCCCACTTGTTCCAGGATTGCTTAGAATTGGCGGCGATGTCTGCATCACTTACCTGATTTCCCGTGATCAAGGAGACCGCCCCATGCTGAAGCCCGAAGTCGAGAGCCTCGTTCCCGGACAGACGTTCGACCGCCGCAGTTTCGTCAAGACCGCACTCGGATCGGCTTTCGCGGCCGCCGTGCTGCCGGTCCACGCCACGACCATCAAGACCGATTTCAAGGGCCTGACGGCTGGCGAGGTCACGGTCGAGTCGAATGGTTTCAAGATGCCGGTCTACCGCGCACAGCCCGACGACAAGACAAACCTGCCGGTGGTGCTGGTGATCAGCGAGATCTTCGGCGTGCACGAACACATCGCGGATATCTGCCGCCGCTTCGCCAAGCTGGGCTATCTGGCGATCGCGCCCGAGCTGTTCGCGCGTCAGGGCGACCCGAGCAGCTACGGCACGATCCAGGAGTTGCAGGCCAATATCATCCAGAAGGTGCCCGACGCCCAAGTGATGGGCGATCTCGACGCCTGCGTGACCTGGGCCGGCGCCAACGGTGGCGACCTGAGCCGTCTGGCCATTACCGGGTTCTGCTGGGGAGGTCGCATTACGTGGCTTTATACGGCACACAACAATCGCGTGAAGGCCGGTGTGGCGTGGTACGGGCAGCTTGTAGGCGAGCCGACAACGCTCAAGCCGCGCAGTTCGGTCGATATCGTCAACGAACTCGATGCGCCGGTGCTGGGTCTGTATGGCGGCAAGGACACTGGCATTACGCAGGAGCAAGTGGAACGGATGAAGGCTGCGCTGGCCGCCTCTTCCAATCCGAACGCCAAGGCGTCGCGGTTCGTGGTCTACCCGGAAGCCGGGCACGCGTTCAACGCCGACTATCGCGCCAGCTATGTCGAGTCGGCTGCCAAGGACGGCTGGCAACGCTGCCTCGACTGGCTCCGTCAACACAAGGTCGCCTGACCTGACTCGCTGGAAGGGCCAGCAGATCCATCTGGCCCTTCCAGCGTTGCGGTCATTGCAAAGACTGTGCGGACGTACGTACAATGCCGCTTTCACGTTTTTGCAACATTGTTGCGTTAATCGGTGGCGCCTGCCCGACTCCGGGCGGACACCGGTTCCGGGGAGCCCATCATCCATTCCACGCTTCTGTACATCCTGCTGGCCGCGACAATCTCGGGCGTCGGCAGCATTTTTGGCGCGGCGCTGCTCTCGCTGACCGTCGCGTCGCGTGTGGTGGAGCGCATGGTGAGCTTTTCGGTCGGGGTGCTGCTGGCCACCGCGCTGCTGCATTCGCTGCCCGAGGCCTTCGAATCCGGTGCTGATACGCGTGCGCTGTTCGGCACATTGCTGGCGGGGCTTCTCGGCTTCTTCCTGCTGGAGAAGATCTCGCTGCTGCGCCATTCGCATCACCACGAGGGCGACGGGCACCATCACCATCACGGGCATGACCGTGAGGAAGCAGGGCGTAGCGGCCTGACGATCCTGGTGGGCGACACCTTCCACAACTTTGCCGACGGCATCGTGATTGCTGCCGCGTTCCTTGCCAATCCGCATATCGGCATCGTCACCGCGCTGGCGATTGCCGCGCACGAAATCCCGCAGGAAGTGGGCGACTTCATCGTGCTGCTGAATGCCGGGTTCTCGAAGGCGCGCGCGTTTGCGTTCAACCTGCTGTCGAGCCTGGCGGCCATCATCGGCGGGCTGGTCGGATATTTTCTGCTCGACCAACTCACGGGCTGGATTCCGTACGTGCTGGTGATCGCGTCGAGCAGCTTCCTCTACATTGCCGTGAGCGATCTGATGCCGCAGATGCAGCGCAAGCCGCGACTCAAGGAGTCGGCGGTGCAGGTGGTGCTGGTGGCGGCCGGCATTGCGGCCATCGTCTTCATCACGAATGGCGTGCACGAGCAACACGGGCATCGCCACTCGCGCACCGCCGCCGGGGTGACATCGAACTGATGTCGCTGGCGGGAATTCCGGCTTAGCTGTCGGTGGCGACTGGCCGCTTCGGGTCAGCGCACCACTCGCTCCATGAGCCCGGATAGAGCGCCGCGCCGGTCAGGCCGGCGACTTCCAATGCCAGAAGATTGTGGCAGGCCGTGACGCCCGAGCCGCACTGCATCACCGTCTGCGCCGGGGCCTTGCCGGCGAACACCTGTCCGAAGTCGGCGCGCAATTGATCGGCCGGCTTGAAGTAGCCGTCAGCTGTCAGGTTGTCCTTGAAGAATCGATTGGCGGCGCCGGGAATATGGCCGCCCACCGGGTCGAGCGTTTCGTTTTCGCCGCGGAAGCGGTCCGCGGCGCGGGCATCGACGACCAGCAGCGAAGGCTGGCTCAGGTTCGCCACCAGCGCGTCGGCATCCACGGTCTTCACCAGTGACGCACGGCGCGTCAGGTTACCTCCGATCTCCGGCTCGGTCGTTGCGCCGTGCTCCAGCGGCAGCCCAGCCGCCACCCACGCATTGCGTCCGCCATCGAGCACGAGCGCCGCGGCATGGCCGATCCAGCGCAGCATCCACCAGAGCCGTGCGGCATACATGCTGCCTTGTCCGTCATAGGCCACGACCAGCGTATCGCTATCGACGCCCAGCACGCGCAGGCGCGCCGCGAACAGTTCGGCATCAGGCAGCGGGTGGCGACCGCTGAGGCCAGTCTTCGGTCCGGAGAGTTCGTTGTCGAGGTGGAGGTAATACGCGCCGGGGATATGGCCTTGTTGATAGCTATCGCGGCCGGCGGCGGGGTTGGTCAGGTCGAACGAGCAGTCGAAGACGACCACGCGCGGCTTGCCGGCGGCGCGCAGTTGGTCGAGATCGGTGGCGGTGATCAGCGGAGTCGGCATGAAAGTCCTGTCTGCGTTACGTGTCGGAACATGCCGCCAATGCTACACCGGCCTACACCTCCGGATGCACCTCGGCCTCGAGTGACTTGACTGGGGTGGCCGGCGTGGGGTGTTTGTCTGTGGCGCGTGCGCGCGTGAGCGTGGTGGCGATGCCGCTGGCCACGATCAGTGCCATGCCCAGCCACGAGATCCAGTTGAGCTTGTCGCTCCATACCAGGATGCCCCACAGGCTGGAAAACACGATGCCCGCGTACTGCAAGTTGGCGGTCAGCAGCGTGTTGCCGCGCTTGTAGGCGCGCGTCATCGACGTCTGGCCAAGCGTGGCGAGGATGCCAATCGCCAGGAGCAGGCCGGCGCTATGCCACGTGTGCGGGCTCACGCCGGTAAACAGCATCCAGACCAGGCCGCACACCAGCCCTACGGCCGAGAAATAGAACACGATGCGGCCTTCCGGCTCGCCCAGTTGGCCGAGTTGGCGCACTTCGACATAGGCCAGCGCCGTGAACACGCCCGAGATCAAACCGATCAGGCCGCCAGTGAGTTGGTCTTGGCCAACCGAGGGTTGCAGCAGACAGATCACGCCGGCAAACGACAGCAGGATTGCGCCGATCAGCTTGCGATCCGCCGCCCCGGCTGTGCCGGCAAGCGCGGCGCTGGCGCCGAGGATCAGGGCGATCCAGACCGGCGACATGTAATTGAGCGTCATGGCCGTGGCCAGCGGCAGCATCGAGATCGAGGTGAACCAGAGCAGCAGTGCCGTCACGCCGAACACGCTGCGCTTGATGTGAGTGGCCATGTGCGGCGTGCGCACCGGTACTCCGCGCGAGGCCAGCATGATCCACATGATCGTCACGCCGATGAGGCTGCGATAGAAGACGATCTCGCCCGTGGTGTAGAACTCGGCCGCCAGCTTGACACCCACCCCCATCAACGAGAACGAGAAGGCGGCGAACAACATCCAGAGCGATTGCATGATGGCGGGTGAGGGCGAGGGGGGGCGGAACGGAAGCGTGTGCCGGTGTCGGCACGGCGCCAAAGGCAGGCAAACCGTTGTAAAAGCAACGAATAAGAGACGGATTCTAGCAGTGCTCCGGCGGCCGCACCAATGCAAAACGGACCGCTCTCGCGGTCCGTTTGCTGGCATCCATCGATAACGGGCGATCAGCGCACGCCTGTTACCTGCTGTAGTCCATCACGCGGCGGTACCACTCGTGGAAGTGCTGCATGCCGTCTTCCATCGGAGACTGGTAGGGGCCGGTCTCGCTGATACCGCGCTTCATCAGCGCCAGGCGGCCGGCGTCCATTCGCTCGGCGATCTCGTCGTCCTCGACGCACGTTTCCATATAGGCAGCGCGCTCGGCCTCGACGAACTCGCACTCGAACAGCGCGATTTCCTCGGGGTAGTAGAACTCGACGATATTGCGCGTCTTGCGCGGGCCCAACGGGTGCAGCGTCGAAATGCACAGCACATTCGGGTACCACTCCACCATGATGTTGGGGAAGTAGGTCAGCCAGATCGCGCCGTGCTTCGGCAGTTGCCCGTTGTTGAAGCGCAACACGGCCTCGTGCCACTTCTCGTACGTAGGGCTGCCCGGGCGCTTCAGGCCAGCATGCAGGCCCACGGTCTGCACGCTATGCCAGTCGCCGAATTCCCACGTGAGGTCGTCGCAGGAGACAAAGCTGCCCAGGCCCGGGTGGAACGGCACGACGTGATAGTCCTCCAGATAGACCTCGATGAAGGTCTTCCAGTTGTAATCACAGTCGTGGACTTCCACGTGGTCGAGCTTGTAACCGTCGAAGTTCAGGTCCTGCGCCACGCCGAGCTTTGCCAGGTCGGCGCGCACGTCGCGCTTGCCCTCGAACAGCAGGCCGTTCCAGTTCTGCAGCGGCGAGCGGTTCAGGTGCGTGCAGGGCTGCTTCTCGAAGTGCGGCGCGCCGAGCAGGCCACCCTTGAGATCGTATGTCCAGCGATGCAGCGGGCAGACGATGTTCCTGGCATTGCCGCGGCCGTTGAGCATGATGGCCTGGCGATGGCGGCACACGTTCGACAGCAGTTCGATGCCGTCAGGGTTGCGCACCAGCATACGGCCTTCGTCCTCGGCGGCCAGCGTCTGAAAGTCGCCGGTCTCCGGCACCATCAGTTCGTGGCCGACGTAGCCGGGGCCGTTCTTGAACAGCAGTTCCAGTTCTTGTTGATGCAGTGCCTCGTCAAAGTAGACATTCACGGGCAACTGCGAATCAGCCGGCGCCAGCTTGAGCGCGGTGCTGAGATTGGACATTATCCCCACTCCCTATAACAGGCGAAAGCAGTGAACAACCCAACCATCGAAATATGAATCGATTTGGGAAACCGTGTCAGACGAGCCGGATCCGGCCAGGTTCCCCGGGGTTAGTGATGGGGAAAATGTGCCCGCCGACACACCGCGTATGAGCGGTCATGTTGGTGCGGACGCAACGGCGCGGAACTCGCTGACGAGCCCGCGATTGTACCCGAGCCAAAAAGTTAAGGGCCTGATTTTTTTGCCTTTTTAGCGAAAAAGTCGACCCGGGTCGTCATGGAGGTGCCCTTTCGGGCGCATTCCGAATGACGACCCGGCCGCACACGTCACTTCCCTGTCAAAACCCGGTGCTAGGCAGATATCCATGCAGTTGGTATGGCTATTGCGCCGGTCAGGCGATTCTGCGGCCAAGCTCAGGATTGGCGTAAAATCCCGGATTCCCCTGATGAAGGCCTGACATGCCAAGAACCACGACCGCCCCGGTCCAGCCTGAAGATACGCCGGCCGCCAGCGTGCCGCCGGCTTCCTATGAGGCCGCAATGGCCGAGCTGGAAACGCTGGTGGCGAGCATGGAAAGCGGCGATCTGCCGCTCGAGGCATCGCTTGCCGCCTACCGCCGCGGTGCCGAGCTGGTGCGCTTTTGCCAGCAGAGCCTGGAGCGCGTGGCGCAGCAGGTCAAGGTACTCGAAGGTGACGCACTGAAGCCGCTAGCCGGCGAGTCGCGCACCCAGAACAACGCAGACAGCAACAGCGCAGATTTCGAATGAGCGATTTCGCCACCTGGATGCGGGCGCAGGGCGCCCGCACCGAAGCCGCTTTGGAAGCGGCCCTACCTTCCACGGACACAATTCCACACACCCTCCATGAGGCGATGCGCTATGCTGTGCTCGGCGGTGGCAAGCGTGTGCGCCCCCTGTTAGTGCACGCTGCGGGCGAGGTGGTCGGTGCGACACCTGAGGCTTGCGACGCCGCAGCATGCGCCGTCGAGATGATTCACGCCTATTCGCTGGTCCACGACGACATGCCCTGCATGGACGACGACGATCTGCGCCGCGGACGCCCCACGGTCCACAAGGCCTATGACGAGGCCACGGCCCTGCTGGTCGGTGACGCGCTGCAGAGCCAGGCGTTTATCGTGCTGGCCCAGACCCCGGCACTGGCCGCGGAAGCGCGCCTGAAAGTGGTGGCGGAACTGGCCGTGGCATCGGGCTCGGTGGGCATGTGCGGTGGACAAGCCATCGACCTCCAGAACGTCGGCAAGGCCATGACCCGCGAGGCGCTCGAAGGCATGCACCGCATGAAGACCGGCGCCCTGTTGCGCGCCAGCGTGCGCATGGGTGCGTTGTGCGGAAACATCGACCAGGCCGGCCTTGTGGCGCTTGATCGATATGCCGCGGCCGTGGGATTGGCGTTCCAGGTCGTGGACGATATTCTCGACGTCACTGCCGACACGGCAACGCTTGGCAAGACGGCGGGCAAGGATGCCGCGAACGACAAGCCGACCTACGTATCGCTGCTTGGCCTGGATGCCGCACGCGAGCTGGCTGCCCAGCTTCGCACCGACGCCCACGAGGCGCTGGAGGGATTCGGCACACGCGCTGGCCGGCTCGCCGAACTGGCCGACCTGATCGTGCTGCGCTCAAACTGAACTGAAAAGCCGGACGCACAGAATCCGGCGGCCGAACGGACACCATGACCTACACGCTGCTCAATAAAATCGACGACCCCGCGGACCTGCGCAAGCTGGACCGTCGCCAGCTCGACACGCTGGCCGAGGAACTCCGCGCCTACGTGCTCGAATCGGTCTCGCAAACCGGCGGGCACCTGTCGTCCAACCTCGGCACGGTGGAGCTGACGATCGCGCTGCACTATGTCTTCGACACACCGAACGATCGCGTGGTCTGGGACGTGGGTCACCAGAGCTATCCCCACAAGATCCTGACTGGCCGCCGCGACCGCATGTCGACGCTGCGCCAGTACGGTGGCATCTCCGGCTTCCCGCGCCGTGCCGAGAGCGAGTACGACACCTTCGGTACTGCGCATTCGTCGACGTCGATTTCCGCGGCGCTGGGCATGGCGCTCGGTGCCCGTACCCGGGGCGAGAAGCGCGTGGGTATCGCCGTGATCGGCGATGGCGCGATGACCGCCGGCATGGCTTTCGAAGCCATGAACAATGCGGGCGTCTACAAGGACCTGCCGATGCTGGTGGTGCTGAACGACAACGACATGTCGATCTCCCCGCCGGTGGGCATGCTGAACAAGCACCTGGCGCGCCTGATGTCGGGCCAGTTCTACGCGGCCACGAAGAAGGGCATCGAGAAGGTGCTGTCGGTGGCGCCGCCGGTGCTCGAATTCGCCAAGCGCCTGGAAGAACATGCCAAGGGCATGGTCGTGCCGGCCACGCTGTTCGAGGAATTCGGTTTCGACTACGTCGGCCCGATCGACGGCCACGACCTCGAGTCGCTGGTCCCGACGCTGCAGAACATCCGCCAGCGCGCGCTGGAAGGCCACGGCCCGCAGTTCCTGCACGTGGTGACCAAGAAGGGCCAGGGCTACAAGCTGGCCGAGGCCGATCCGATCCTCTACCACGGCCCGGGCAAGTTCAATCCGGCCGAGGGTATCCGTCCGTCGGCCAAGCCGTCGCGCAAGACCTACACGCAGGTGTTTGGCGAGTGGCTGTGCGACATGGCCGCCGCCGACAAGCGTCTGATCGGCGTGACGCCGGCCATGCGCGAAGGCTCGGGCATGGTCGAGTTCGAAAAGCGCTTCCCGGACCGCTACTACGACGTCGGTATCGCAGAGCAGCACGCGGTGACCTTCGCCGGCGGCCTGGCCTGTGAAGGCCTGAAGCCGGTGGTGGCGATCTACTCGACGTTCCTGCAACGTGGTTACGACCAGCTTATTCACGACGTGGCGCTGCAGAACCTGCCAGTGGTGTTCGCGCTGGACCGCGCTGGTCTGGTGGGCGCCGATGGCGCCACGCACGCCGGTGTGTACGACATCCCGTTCCTGCGCTGCATCCCGAACATGATGGTGATGGCGCCGGCAGACGAGAACGAGTGCCGTCAGTTGCTGACGACCGCGTTCCAGCAGGACTGCCCGACCGCCGTGCGCTATCCGCGCGGTGCCGGCGTCGGCGTGGCCACGCAGTCCGAACTGACCGCGCTGCCGGTGGGCAAGGGCGAGATCCGCCGCGAAGGCCATGCCCGCGCAGGTCAGCGTGTGGCGATCATGGCGTTCGGTTCGATGGTGCATCCGGCCCTGACCGCGGCTGAGCAACTCGATGCCACGGTGGCCAACATGCGTTTCGTGAAGCCGCTCGATGTGGAACTGGTCAAGCAACTGGCCGCCAATCACGACTTCCTGGTCACGGTGGAAGAGGGCGCCACGATGGGCGGTGCCGGTAGCGCCGTGCTCGAGGCGCTGGCCGAGGCGGATATCGCACTGCCGACGTTGGTGCTGGGCCTGCCTGACAAGTTCATCGACCATGGCGATCCGGCGCATCTGCTGTCGCTGTGCGGCCTCGACGCGGCCGGCATCGAGCGTTCGGTGCGCGAGCGCTTCAGCCTGACGGCGCAACCGGTCAAGGTGGCGAGCGTGGCCTGACGCCACTCGACACAGGTCATACGCGGTACTGAAAACCGGCGCGGCAACCCCGCGCCGGTTTGTTTTTGGGCGAGCGGGAATGGCATTTTTCTGCAGCACGGCGGCATTATCCGCATGAAATATGCGGATTCACGGCGGGCGGAAACATGACTGTCCAATATCCCGTAAAATCGCCTTTCCGTTTTTGTGTTCGCAGCTGCGGGCCGGCGCCCCCATCCAGCCTGGACCCGTCGTTTCACACTCGTTGCGCGGCGTAGAGATGTTCTGCGAAATCGCCGCGACCGTAAGGATGGCCGCGCCCCCTTTGTCGGCCTCCTGGAGGAAACCGTAGATGAATGACATCAATCCCGCCTTTGTCATGCCCGACGTGCAGTCGAGCGTCGATACCCGCCAGATCGTGATCCAGCGCGTCGGCGTGAAGGGCGTGCGATATCCGCTGACGCTGAAGACGCCTGCCGGCGCAGTGGGCACGGTCGGTACGTTCAATATGGACGTGCGCCTGCCGGCCGACCAGAAGGGCACGCACATGTCGCGCTTCGTGGCCCTGCTCGAGGAAAACCGGGCGCCGCTGGACCTGGCCGCTTTCCGCGCGCTGGTCGACGACATGCTGGTTCGCCTGGAAGCCGATGCGGGCCGTATCGAAGTGTCGTTCCCGTACTTCATCACGAAGACCGCGCCGGTGTCGGGCGTGCAGTCGCTGCTGGACTACGAAGTCACGCTCGTGGCCGAGGCGCGTGACGGCCAGACACGCATGTTCATGACCGCGCTGGTGCCGGTGACGAGCCTGTGCCCGTGCTCGAAGAAGATCTCGCAGTACGGCGCGCACAATCAGCGCTCGCATATCACGATGCGCGTGGAGCTTGCCGGTGACCTCGATGTCGAGGCGCTGGTGCGCATGGCCGAGGAAGAGGCATCGTGCGAACTGTGGGGCCTGCTCAAGCGCCCCGACGAGAAGTTCGTGACCGAGCGTGCCTACGAGAATCCGAAGTTCGTGGAAGACCTGGTGCGCGATATCGCGATGCGGCTGAACGCAGACGATCGCATCGTCGCATACACGCTGGAAGCCGAGAATTTCGAATCGATCCACAACCACAGCGCCTATGCTGTGATCGAGCACGACAAGCGGCATCAGTAACAGTCGCTAGTTTTTCGCCCCTCGCCCACGTGTGGGAGAGGGGCGCATTGCCGCATCAGGCTGGTATCAGACCAGTGTCACCGCAGGCGTTCCCGCCGCAACCTCCACCACCTGCACACTGGCTGTCGCCGGCATCGCCGGGGCCACGCCGTCCGCGATTGGCTTGAGCTTGTGAAAGCTGCAACTCAGCTTCGAAGCCGTCAGCGTCACCACTGCGTAACCCTGCGCGTCGGAGTTCACATACGTTAGCCACGGATTGAACGATGTCAGCGTCGTGTTGAACGTGTTCACCATCGCCCCGTTGCCATCGGTCGTGTAGACCAGCGGTTTTGCGTCCGCGAATGCCGCGTCGCTGTCTACCACGCTCTTGAAGTAGCTTTGGAACGAGTTGCTCGACAGACCCGCCGTGACCAGATCCACCATGACCGGGACCGGCGTCGCGGCGTCGTAGTCGTCCATGACCGGGCCCGCGAAGAACGCGTGAATGTCGCCGGTCAGCGCCACCACATTGCTGATGCGCTGCGTCTTCAGGAAGGCCATCATGGCCTTGCGCTCGGCGTTGTAGCCATCCCACTGGTCGGCGTTGAGAATGAACTGGTCGATCAGCATCGCAGGCGGCAGACCGCTGGTCAGCGCGGCCACGATGGCGTTGATCTGGAGCGCGGGCACGGTCAGTCCCGCCAGCAGGCCGCGCAACTGGGTAAAGGCCGGCGCCTGGTAGCTGTTGGCGGTCTTTGCGTCCTTCAGATCCTGCGCAATGGCGCCGGTCAGGGGCCGCTTCTGCGATGCCAGCGCGGGAATTTGCGCGATCACGGCGTCGGCCAGCAACGATCCGACCGCCAGCGCCCCGTCAATCTGCATGCGTAGCAACGAGACCTCGTTGCCCCACAGCTTCCACGTGGTCGTGGCATTGCCTATCTGCTGTTGCCACCAGCCGCGTTGGGTGTCGCCAAGGATCGACACCGGCGTCAGCGCGCCACCAGCGGCGGCCAGCTTGCTGCCTTCCAGCGCGGCCAGCGTGGTCTTCGGCACGAAGTAGCGGCTGCCGATTTCGCTGCCCGCCGCCTGTTCCGGAATCACATGATCGGCGCGATAGAGCCGCTCGTCCGTCATCACCAGCGTGGCGAGGTTGCCGAACGTGAACGAACGGTAGATCTGGATGTTGTGGAACGACGTATCCGCCTGGTCGAAGCTGACGTCGGCTGGCATGAACTCGAACCACGCCTGGTTCGCCGCGCGCCGGCGCGCGGTGCGCGGCGTGGCATCGTCAGTGGCGGTATAGGTCTGGTGGTCCTGCCAGCAGTCGTCGGAGAATTCGTGATCGTCCCAGATTGCGATCACGGGAAAGCGCGCGTGCAGCGCCTGCAGACGCGGATCGCTGCGATATGACTTGTAGAGGTAGCGATAGTCGTCGACCGTGGTCGCGTAGTGGGCACCATCGTCGCGCAGCGTGCCGTTGGGCAACGTCAATTGCGCATGGCGCGTTTCCACCTTGCCGGTCTGGAACGCCGCGCCGACGGTCTCGTAGATGTAGTCGCCCATGTGGACCACGAAATCGAGGTCTTCGTTGACAAGCTCCTCCATGCCGGCCCAGTGATTCACGCTCCAGTCCTGGCAGGTGATGAAGGCGAACTTCAGTTGCGACAGTGGCGTGCCGGCGGTGGGCGCGGTCTTGGTGCGGCCCACGGGACTGGTCTGATTGCCAACCTGGAAACGGTAGTAGTACGTGGTGCCGGCGGACAGGCCCGTCACCTTGTTGCGCAGCGTGTAGTCCCAGTCAGGCGAGGCAGCCAGTGTGCTGTTGACGATCAGCGTGCTGAAGTCCGCCTGTGTCGACACCTGCAGTTGCACGTTGACGGGCTTGCTGCCGTTGTTGCCGTCCACGCGCGTCCAGAGCATGACGCTATCGGGTTTCGGGTCGCCGGATGCCACGCCTTGCTGGAACGTGAACGTGTTGCCCGGCTCGTTGGCGGGCGGCGTCGTGGGCGGATTGGTCGAGGGGGTGGCGGGCGAGGCGTTGTCGTCACCACCGCAGCCGGCCAGGCCGGTGGTGGCCACCGTCACGGTGACGAAACTTCCCCATTGCAGAAATTTGCGGCGATCCACTTTGCGTTCCCTTCCTTGTTATGTGATGCAGGAATCGCAAATTGTTCGGTGGTCCCGTGACCACCATGTGTCTGGATGTCAGCTCGATTAGAGCTTTTCTACGAAGTCCGGGCCTCGGGCAGGCGGATATCGGCCAGATCCCACCGTGGCGTCACGCCATAGTCGTAGCCGTGCCGGGCAAGCTCTGGCGCAGCCTTCAGGCGCATCGCGCCGGCGAACGCGATCATCGCGCCGTTGTCGGTGCAGAACGCCAGATCGGGGTAGAACACCTCGACCTTGCGGCGCTTGCCCATCTCATTGAGCCGTTCGCGCAGTTGCCGATTCGCGCCCACGCCGCCCGCGACCACGAGCCGCTTGTCGCCGGTCTGCTTGAGCGCGGCGAACGACTTGGCGGCCAGTACGTCGACGATCGCATCGACGAACGCGCGCGCCAGATTGGCGCGGTCCTGCTCGCAGGCATTGCTGAGCTTGCGTGTCTGCGTCAGCACGGCGGTCTTGAGGCCAGCGAACGAGAAATCGAGATTGCCAGAATGCAGCATCGGCCGCGGCAGTTCGAAGGCGCCGGGGTTGCCGAATTCCGACAGCCGCGACACTTCCGGGCCGCCCGGATACCCGAGGCCCAGCAGCTTAGCGGTCTTGTCGAATGCTTCGCCGGCGGCGTCGTCGAGCGTTTCGCCGAGCAGCTTGTAGTCGCCGATGCCCTTTACTTCCATGAGCTGGGTGTGCCCACCAGACACCAGCAGCGCCACGAACGGGAACGGCGGCGGGGCACTCGTCAGCAGTGGCGAGAGCAGATGGCCTTCCAGGTGGTGCACGCCGATCATCGGCACGCCTAGCGCGAAGCCCAGCGCATTGGCCACCGATGCGCCCACCAGCAGCGCGCCGGCCAGTCCGGGGCCCTGCGTGTAAGCGATGGCGTCGATGTCCGCGCGCGTGCGGCCCGCATCGTCCAGTACCTGCTGCAATAGCGGCAGCACGCGCCGGATATGGTCGCGTGATGCGAGTTCAGGCACCACGCCGCCGTACTCGCGATGCATGGCGATCTGCGAGTGCAACGCGTGCGCGAGCAGGCCGGCCTCGGTGTCGTAGAGGGCCAGCCCGGTTTCGTCACAGGAGGATTCGATACCGAGGACAAGCATGGCGTTTCTGGTGCGGCTGGCAGCGCCCGTGCAGTCATCTGCAGCGATCGTGCCGGCAAAATCTGAAGGCCAGCAGGGTAGCACACCGGGGCCTGGCGCGCTCGCGGGCCCGCATTTCGATACAATCCGGGCTTCGTTGAAGGGGTGGCATGACTCAGGGCAGACAAGACCGGTTCGATGTGGCGGTGCTGGGCGCGGGAGCGGCCGGCATGATGTGTGCCGCCGTGGCCGGGCAGCGCGGCGCGCGCGTGGTGTTGATCGACCACGCCACGAAACTGGCGGAGAAGATCCGTATTTCAGGCGGCGGGCGGTGCAATTTCACGAATCTCCAGGCCAGCCCGGCCAACTATTTGTCGTCCAACCCCCATTTCTGCCGCTCGGCGCTGGCGCGCTACACGCCGCAAGATTTCCTGGCGCTGATGCGCCGCTACGACATCGGTTGGCATGAGAAGCATCGCGGCCAACTGTTCTGCAATGACAGCGCCGAGGACGTGATCAACCTGCTGCGCGCCGAGTGCGAGGCTGGCGGCGTGCGCTGGCAGACCGGCTGCAGCATCCATGAGATCCGCCGCGAGGGTGCCGACTACCTGTTGCTGACATCCCAGGGCACGGTGCGAGTCGGCGCGCTGGTGGTGGCTACCGGTGGGTTGTCGATCCCGAAGATCGGCGCCACGGACTTCGGCTATGCCATCGCCCGTCAGTTCGGCCTGAAAATCATCGACACGCGACCGGCCCTGGTACCGCTGACGTTTGATGGCCAGGCGTGGCAGCCGTTCGTGCCGTTGGCGGGGGTGTCGATGGAAGTCGATATATCCACCGGCAGCGGCAAGTCCGCAGGCGCGTTCAAGGAAGACCTGCTGTGGACGCATCGGGGCTTGTCCGGACCGGCGGTCCTGCAGATCTCCAGCTACTGGCGCCCCGGCACGCCAATCGAGATTGACCTGTTCGATGGCGAGGACGCCGCCGCGTGGTTGATCGGGCACAAGAAGAGCAGCCGCAAGCATCTGAACAATCTGCTGGGCGAGCGTCTGCCGTCGAGGCTGGCAGACGCATGGTGCGCGGCGGTGGGGCTGCAAGGCACGCAATCCGTGGCTGATATGCCGGACAAGGCACTGCGCCAGCTCGGTGAATCGCTTAATCGCTGGCGGCTGGTGCCGTCCGGCACCGAGGGCTACAAGAAGGCCGAAGTGACGCTGGGCGGCGTTGATACGCGCGGACTGTCGTCGACCACGATGATGGCGCGCGAAGTCGACGGACTTTATTTCATTGGCGAGGTCGTGGACGTGACCGGATGGCTCGGCGGCTACAACTTCCAGTGGGCCTGGGCATCGGCGGTGGCGGCCGGGGAGGCCGTGGCCGAGGCGGCTCGTGGCGCAGGCGCTGTTGCGTAGGCGGCACTGTCGGACCTGGCGTTGGCCAGGGTGCCGGCGCTCACGTGCAGCTTGGCAGACCTTGCGCTAGAATCGTCGCTCTCGTAAAGCCGCCGGCGGGGTGCCGGCGCAATCCCACCCGGTTTTCTCATTGCATTTCGGCCGCCATATGACGACGATTCGCCTTAAGGAAAATGAACCGTTTGAAGTCGCGCTGCGTCGCTTCAAGCGCACCATCGAGAAGAATGGCCTGCTCCCCGAACTGCGGGCGCGGGAGTTTTACGAGAAGCCCACCGCCGAACGCAAACGCAAGCGCGACGCTGCCGTCAAGCGCAATTACAAGCGCCTGCGCAGCCAGATGCTGCCGAAGAAGCTATACTGACCGCGTCTTAGCGTCAGCACGAAACCCGCTGTGAGCATGGCTCCGGCGGGTTTTTGCGTTATGGTCGGGTTTGCCCCGCCCGCGTCCGTCGCTGGCGCGTAATCCAACTTTTCGGAAGATTGCCATGTCCCTCAAAGCCCGCATCAACGATGACATGAAGGCCGCCATGCGTGCCCGTGAAGCCGAGCGTCTCGGCACCGTCCGCCTGCTGCTGGCGGCCATCAAGCAGCGCGAGGTGGACGAACGCATCGAGCTGGACGACGCTGGCATCACCGCCGTGATCGACAAGATGATCAAGCAGCGCAAGGACTCGATCTCCCAGTTCGAGCAGGCCGGCCGCGATGATCTGGTTGCGAAGGAGAAGGCCGAGCTCGACGTGCTGGTAGCCTATATGCCGGCACAGCTCTCCGACGCGGAAGTGGCTGCCGAGGTTCAGAAGGCCGTGACCGAAAGCGGCGCAGCCGGTCCGCAGGACATGGGCAAGGTCATGGGCCTGGTGAAGGCCCGCCTGGCTGGCCGTGCCGACATGACCGCGGTTTCCGGGCTGGTGAAGGCCGCGCTTGCGCCTAAGTAAGCCTCTCATCGGTCAGAATCATTGCCATCAGCAGATGTAATGCGTGATGTTGTCTGCGCGTTGATGAAAATTGCGCGTAGATGTCAGCAATCCCAAGTGGCGCGTTGCATCTGCACTACAATGATTCGATAGCCGCCGGGCGACGCCCCGGTCACGTATTCCAGAAAACTTCGAAACGGCCGCCGGCGTTTTGCCCGGCAGTCCGTGCCATCAGGACGGTCAGTCGGGTGATTCCGCAATCCTTTATTCAGGACCTGCTCAACCGCGTCGACATTGTCGATGTGGTGGGCAAGTACGTGCAGTTGAAGAAGGGCGGCGCCAACTTCATGGGCCTGTGCCCGTTCCATAACGAGAAGTCCCCGTCCTTTACCGTATCGCCGACCAAGCAGTTCTATCACTGCTTCGGCTGCGGCGCGCATGGATCCGCCATCGGGTTCCTGATGGAGTACTCGGGGCAGTCCTACCCCGACGCAGTGCGCGAGCTGGCCCAGTCGGTCGGCCTGTCCGTGCCGGAGGAGCGCAATAGCCTGCCACCCGCCCAGCGGGTAGAGCAGCAGGCCAGGTCGTTGGCGCTGACCGATGCCATGACGCGTGCCACCGACTTCTACAAGAAGCAGTTGCGCGGTGCCCCGCAGGCCATCCAGTACCTCAAGGGCCGTGGCCTGACCGGCGAGATTGCCGCTCACTTCGGTCTTGGCTACGCGCCGGACGACTGGCAAGGGCTGGAGACCGTGTTCGGAAGCTATCGCGATGACGCGATCGCCGGTCCGCTGGTGGAGGCCGGGCTGCTGATCGAGTCCCAGGAGAAGCGCGACGCCGATGGCAAGCCGCGCCGCTACGACCGCTTCCGCGATCGCATCATGTTCCCGATCCGCAATACGAAGGGCAATGTGATCGGGTTTGGCGGCCGCGTGATGGGGCAGGGCGAGCCAAAGTACCTGAATTCACCGGAAACACCGCTCTTCAGCAAGGGAACGGAGCTCTACGGTCTGTTCGAGGCGCGTCACGCAATCCGCGAAAATGGCTACGTGCTGGTGGTAGAAGGCTACATGGATGTGGTTGCGCTGGCCCAGCTCGGGTTTGCCAATGCCGTCGCCACACTTGGCACGGCCTGCACGCCAGTTCATGTGCAGAAGCTGATGCGCCAGACCGACGCCGTGGTCTTCTCGTTCGATGGTGACGCCGCTGGCCGCCGTGCCGCGCGCCGCGCGTTGGAAGCCTGCCTGCCGCACGTGGCGGATAACAAGACGATCCGCTTCCTTTTCCTGCCGGCCGAGCACGACCCGGATAGCTACGTCCGCGAGGAGGGAACTGACGCGTTCGCGCGCCAGGTTCAGAACGCGATGCCTTTGTCGCGCTTCTTGCTGCAAATCGTCACGGAAGATCAGGATCTGCGCCAGCCCGAGGGCCGTGCCCGCGCGCAGTACGAGGCCAAGCCGCTGCTTCAGGCGATGCCCGCCGGTGGCTTGCGGCTGCAGATCGTGCGCGAACTTGCCGATACCACGAGCACCACGCCGGCCGAGATTGAGGCGATTTGCGGCCTGGGCAGCGATTCCTCGCGGGTTGGTCGTTTCGCCCAGCCGCGCCCGCGCGCGCGGCGTCAGGCGCCGACCGGGCTCGAGCAGCGCGTGATCCAGTTGCTGATGTGCTACCCGTCGCTGGCGGCCCGGCTCGATGGGGACGCGCGCGCATTGCTGCTGGACCCCCAGCACTCCGGATCCGAGGCGCTGGGCTACCTGGTGTCCGCTTGCGATGGCATTCAGGGTGAGGTGAATTTTGCGGCCTTCAGCGAGCAGTTGGCGCAGACGCCCTACGCCGATGTCTACGCGAGCGCACGCACGGCGGTACTGCGGGAGGAAATCGAAGAGGAGCCGGCGACGCATGAGTTCGATGGCGCCGTCCACAAGTTGCTGGCCGAGCCGCTGGAGCGCGAGCAGAAGGCGCTCGAGGCCATGGTGAGCGCTGGTACGGCCGACGAAGAGACCAAGGCGCGATATCTCTGGCTATCGCGTGAAGTGCAGCGGCGCAGGCAAATGGGCTGGCGGCCCGCCGCCATGGAGGATAGTTGAGCCGATTTTTGGCGTGAGCAGTTGAGCACGTGGCCAGAACCGATGGATAAATTGGCGGCCAAACTGCTTAAGCCTTGATTTTTCAGGTGAAAACACAACCTGACAGGAAGCCGGGGGTTGGTGACGTGCTACAATGCCCGGTTTGGATTGCGAAATCTTTCTTCCCATTACTGGCGAAAGTGAGCGTGCCAATGGCAAAGGCCAAAGCAACCGAAGGGGTAGCCGTGAAGGCGCCCTCCAAAGCTCCCCAATCAGGGAGCGGCAAGGCGTCCGTGAAAACAACGGCGGCGAAGACATCGACCGCGTCAGTCAGGACGACATCAGCCCGGTCTGCGCCAGCAAAATCCGCGCGGAGCGCAACTGCGCCCGCCGGAACCACTTCCGCCAGGAATCGCACATCCGAAAATACAAAGCCCTCGACTTCGGCACGCGAGAGCGGCAAGAGCGCCAATACAAGCGGCAAGAGCGCCGCTGCACCAGTGAAAGGCAAGAGTATCACCGTGGCGAAACAGCAGAATACCGAAGTCGAGAGCAAGCGTGCGGCAACGACGGCCGGCACACGGAGTGGAGGCGCCAAGGCAGGCACCACCGCTGCCGCGACGCCCAAGGCCCGTGCCGCGACTCCCGCACCCGTTGCATCCGAGCGTCCCGCTGCTCCGGCCGTCAAGCCGGAGCCGAAGAAGCGTGGCCGCAAGCCCAAGGCCGAGATGCAGCAAGACGACAGCACCATCGAAGACGTGACTGAAGAGTTTTACGACAACGACGCGCCGGCTACCCCTGCCGCTGCGCCCAAGACCGAAAAGCAGAAAGCCAAGGACCGCAAGGCCAAGGAAAAGGCCCTGCTCAAGGAATTTGCCTCGTCAAATCAGGCTGGTAGCGAGGAAGAGCTCGAGATCCGTCGCCAGAAGCTCAAGGCGCTGATCAAGCTCGGCAAATCGCGTGGCTACCTGACCTATGCGGAAATCAACGATCACCTGCCGGACGACATGGTCGATTCGGAAACGATCGACACGCTGGTCGCCACGCTGAACGACATCGGTATCGCCGTCTACGAACAGGCGCCGGATGCCGAGACGCTGCTGCTCAACGACAACGCACCGTCCGCCACGAGCGAGGAAGAGGCCGAGGAAGAAGCCGAAGCCGCCCTGTCGACCGTGGACTCCGAATTCGGCCGCACCACCGACCCGGTCCGCATGTACATGCGTGAAATGGGTACCGTGGAACTGCTGACGCGCGAAGGCGAAATCGAAATCGCCAAGCGCATCGAAGCGGGCCTGAAGGACATGGTGATGGCGATCTCGGCCTGCCCGGTCACGATCTCCGAAATCCTGGCCAGCGCCGAGCGCGTGGCGAACGAAGAGATCAAGATCGACGAGTTCGTCGATGGCCTGATCGACCCGAACGCAGAGGAAGTCCAGGACAACTCCCCGGCCCAGGCGGTAGCCGCCGATGACGAGGACGAGGATTCGGACGAAGACGGCGACGACGGCGAAGAGGAAGACGACGAAAGCGGCGGTGGCGCCGGTGCGTCGGCTCGCCAGCTTGAGGAACTGAAGGTTGCCGCGCTGGAAAAATTCCGCGTGATCGCCGAGCAGTTCGACAAGATGCGCCGTGCCTTCGAAAAGGAAGGCTACAAGTCCAAGCCGTACGTGAAGGCCCAGGAAGCTATCCAGGCCGAACTGATGAGCATTCGCTTCACCGCGCGTAACGTCGAGCGTCTGTGCGACACGCTGCGTGGCCAGGTGGACGAAGTGCGCAAGCTGGAACGCGCCATCCTGAATATCGTCGTCGACAAGTGCGGCATGCCGCGCGCCGACTTCGTTGCCCGTTTCCCGGGCAACGAGACGAACCTGGACTGGATCCAGACCATCGTGGCCGACAACAAGTCGTACAGCACGATCGTCGAGCGTAACGTGCCGGCCGTGCACGAGCTGCAGCAGAAGCTGATCGACCTGCAGTCGCGTGTGGTGCTGCCGCTGAAGGAACTGAAGGACGTCAATCGCAAGATGTCCGAAGGCGAGAAGCGCGCCCGCGAAGCCAAGCGTGAAATGACCGAGGCCAACCTGCGTCTGGTGATCTCGATCGCGAAGAAGTACACGAACCGCGGCCTGCAGTTCCTGGATCTGATCCAGGAAGGCAACATCGGCCTGATGAAGGCGGTGGACAAGTTCGAATACCGTCGCGGCTACAAGTTCTCCACGTACGCCACGTGGTGGATTCGCCAGGCCATCACGCGCTCGATCGCCGACCAGGCTCGTACCATCCGTATTCCGGTTCACATGATCGAAACGATCAACAAGATGAACCGGATCTCGCGCCAGATCCTGCAGGAAACCGGCAACGAGCCGGATCCGGCAACGCTGGCCGAGAAGATGGAGATGCCCGAGGACAAGATCCGCAAGATCATGAAGATCGCCAAGGAACCGATCTCCATGGAAACGCCGATCGGTGACGACGACGATTCGCATCTGGGCGACTTCATCGAAGACACGAACACGCTGGCCCCGGCCGAGGCTGCGCTGCATGGCTCCATGCGCGACGTGGTCAAGGACGTGCTCGACAGCCTGACGCCGCGCGAAGCCAAGGTGCTGCGCATGCGTTTCGGCATCGAAATGAGCACCGACCACACGCTCGAGGAAGTCGGCAAGCAGTTCGACGTGACGCGCGAACGTATCCGCCAGATCGAGGCAAAGGCACTGCGCAAGCTGCGCCACCCGAGCCGCTCCGACAAGCTGAAGAGCTTCCTGGAAGGCAACTAACGCCTTTCAAGGGCCTCTAGCTCATGCCTGGTTAGAGCAGCGGACTCATAATCCGTTGGTGCCGTGTTCGACTCACGGGAGGCCCACCACTGATGTTGTAAATGCGAAGGGGTTACGGTTCAGACCGTAACCCCTTTTCTGTTTCTGGCCTGTTTCTGGCGGTAGATCGACCAAAACTGTCGATCAAGGACTCAAGCCCACGCCCGTTCCACCCGCCCTGTCATCACCTCCCACGCCGCCCACGCCCCTTCCACCAACCTCTCGACGATCTTCCCCGCCGGCTCGATCGCGTCGGCGAACCCGCCGGCCGGGCCGAGCGAGACGATGCCGGCGTCGGCATCGCCGCCCAGGTACACGCGTTCCTGCGTGCGCGACGACAGGATGAGGTCGCCGAATGCCGCGTGCGAGCGGGTGCCTTCGGCTTCGAGGCGCTGCACCTCGCGCGCGGCAGCGTTGTCGAGCACGCGCCAGGTATCGTTCAGGCTGCGTAGGATCGCAATCGAGCAGTGCTCGTCGGCGGCGGCGATGCGTTCCTTTAGTGCGCGATGGGTGGCGATCTCCGTGGCCACCATGAAGCGGCTGCCCATCACCACGCCATCGGTGCCAAGCGCCAGCGCGGCCGCGATCTGACGGCCGCTGCCGATGCCGCCGCCGATCACGAGCGGGATCTCCACACGCTCCAGCGCAAACGCGCCATTGACGAAGGCCGACAACTGGTTGGCGCCAGGGTGTCCCCCTTCCTCGAGCCCGACCAGCGCGACGGCATCCACGCCAAGCCGCTGCGCTGTGAGCGCGTGGCGCACGCTTGGGCACTTGTGGATCAGCAGGCCACCGCCGGCATGGATCGGCGCGACCAGTCGCTCGGGCGACATGCCCGCGCTCTCGAACACGCGCACGCCTTCGTCCAGCGCCACGTCGATCCATGCAGCGGCCAACTGGTTTCGATCCTCGCGAGCCGAGAGCGTGACGTTGACACCAAAGGGCCGACCCCGGGTCAGCGTGCGGCAACGGCGGAGGTCGGCGCGGAAGGCTTCGAGGGTCGGGAAGGAGCGCGCGGTGATGAACCCCATCGCTCCCGCGTTGACCACGGCCGCCACCACATCGGACGTGCCGAGGAGTTGCATGCCGCCCAGCAGGATCGGATAGCGGATATCCAGCAGCGCCGCCAGGCGCGTCTGGAAGATGCGTTCGGCCGCGTGGCCGGATGCTGCCGGACTCATGTGTTCTCCTCGGTCGGACGTCAGGATGTGGTGCGGGCCAGAGAGGTTGGCTTCAGAGCATCACGTAGCCGCCACTCACACCAAGGCTCTGGCCGGTGATGAAGGCCGCGCGATCCGATGCCAGGAAAGCCACCACGCCCGAGATGTCCTCGGGCCGTGACAGCCTGCCGAGCCCGCGTGCGATCGGGTAGGCGCCGAGCATTTTCTTGAGGCGATCGTCGGTCTCGGGGGTGGACGACGGATGCAGCGGGCCGTTGGCGATGCCCTCGTGCGACACCGCGCCCAGTGCGATGGTGTTCACGTTGATGCAGTCACGGCCGTGCTCCTGCGCGATCGCCTTCGCGAAGCCCAGCATGGCGGCCTTGGCGCCCGAGTAGACCGCCAGGCGTGCCTCGCCGACGCGTCCGGCTTCGGACATGATGTTGACGATCTTGCCGCCGCCCTTGCGTTGCATGCCGGGCAGGGCGCTGTGGCAGCAGTTCATCACGCCGTAGACGTTCAGGTCGACGACTTCCTTCCAGTCTTCCACCGGCATTTCCATGAACGTTGGGGGCATACCGCCCTTGGTGCGACGCGCCACGGTCACGCCGGCGTTGTTCACCAGGATATCGACGTCGCCGAAGCGTTCACGCGCCGCCGCGAACATGCGTTCCACCTGTTCCGAGTCGCCGATATCTGCCTGCACGGCCAATGCCTGGCCGCCTGCTGTTTCGATCTCCTTTTGCACCGCCTGCGCGCGCTCCAGGAAGTAGTCGTTGATCACCACCTTGACGCCTTCGCCGGCGAGTTCCAGGCAGATGCGTCGGCCCACGCCTTGTCCGCCACCAGTTACCAATGCCACCTTGCCTTGCAGATGCAGTTCCATTCCGTACTCCTCCAGTTTTCGATGTTCTGTGTTTCGATGCCGTTCGCTTGCGGATTAGCGCCCGACGAATCGGGGCTCGCGCTTCTCGACGAATGCGCGCATCCCTTCCTTCCTGTCTTCGCTGTCCATCACCATGGCCGCGCCGTAGCATTCGAACTGCAGGCCCATGTCGACCGAGCCCTGCATGCCCAGGTTGACCGACCGCTTGGCGAAGCGCACGGCCAGCGGTGGTTGCGCGGCGATGCGCCTGGCCATCGTCAGTGCCGCGTCCATCAGCTTGTCGTCGTCGATCACACGGTTCACCAGGCGGATGTCTTTCGCGGCGTCGGCGTTGATCAGTTCGCTGGTAAAGATCAGTTCCTTGGCGATGGCCGGACCCACCACGCGCGGCAGGCGCTGCGTGCCGCCCGCCGCGGGAATGACGCCGAGCTTGATCTCTGGCAGGCCGAATCGTGCCGATTTGGCTGCCAGACGGATGTCGGCGCACAGGGCCAGTTCCAGGCCGCCGCCGAGCGCCACGCCATTGATGGCGGCGATCACCGGTTTCTCGAATTCCTCGATGCCACGGAACAGCTCGTGCGTGCGTTGCTGCGTGACGTAGTAGTCGGCGGGGTGGGCCGTGCCGCCGGCGCGTTCCTTGATGTCGGCGCCTGCGCAGAATGCTCTGTCACCGGTGCCGGTCAGCACTACGCATCGAACGCTGGTGTCGTCACGCGCCAACTCGAAGAACGCGCGGGCGAGATCCGGTTTCATGGTGCCGCCGAGTGTGTTCATGCGATCCGGGCGGTTCAGCCGGATGATGGCCACGCCTTCGACCACTTCGTACAACAGGGTTTCGAATTGCATCCTTGTCTCCTTGCTTGGAATGATGTGCGCGACGGATGCGCCAGCCGTGCTCGCGGCCGGCGCATTCGCGGGGTCAGTGCGATGCCGCCAGGATGTGCGCGAAGGCCACAGAGCCGAGCCCGATCATGTGGGCGAGCCCCAGGCGTGCGCCGGGGTGCTGCCGTCCATGTGCCTCGCCGCGTATCTGGCGCGTGATTTCGGCGATCTGCCCGATGCCGGTCGGGCCGGTCGGGTGGCCCATGCCGAGCAGGCCACCCGAAGCATTGACCGCGCATTCGCCGCCAATGGCGGAAGCGCCGCGTTCAAGCCATGCCGCGCCTTCCCCGGGCGCGCACAGGTCCATCGCTTCGGTGTAGACCAATTCCTCGATCGAAAAGGCCTCGTGCAACTCCACCAGGTTCAGGTCGCGCGGGCCGACGCCGGCCTGCTCGTACGCCATCGCTGTGGACTTGCGCACCATGTCGACGGCTGCAGACGAATCGCCGTGTTCCAGTTCTTCGCTGTTCGCCACCGATGCCAGCACGCGCACGGCGCGGCGCTTGTCCAGGCCGAGCCGCTTGATCGCGGCCTCGGACACCACGATCACGGCTGCGGCGCCATCGCCACGCGGGCAGCACTGCTGCACCGTCAGGTCACCCACCACCTTGGGCGATGCCATGACCTGCTCGAGCGTACGAGCCTTGCGGAACTGCGCATATGGGTTGAGCGCTGCGTTGCCATGGTTCTTTACCGCGACGCGCGCCATCGCTTCGGGCTTCAGCCCGTGCTGGCGCAGGTATTCATGCGCCATCAGCGCGAACTTCACGGGCGGCATGGTCGCGGTGGGCGCAAGGTGCGGCAGGCCGTCCTTGTCGGCGGCCTTGCGGCCATCGCCGAACTTGTCGACGCCGATTGCCACCACCACGTCCGAGACGCCGCTTGCCACTTCCAGGCACGCCTGGCGGAATGCCGAGCAACCCGATGCCGAAGCGCTTTCCACCTGTGTCACGGCCAGGCCGGTAGAGCCCAGGTGGCGGAACATCACGCGTCCCGCTGCCATGCCGATTGCCGAGGTGCCCACGTAGGCGCTCTGCACCTCGGGCCAGGCGATGCCAGCGTCCGCCAGCGCCTCGCGCATCGCGCGCAGACCAAGGCTGACGTAAGGGGTGTCCGACGCGAACTGGTACGGATGCAGGCCGATGCCGATGACATAGACCGAGGTCTGCTGCAGCAGGCGGTTCATCGTTGCACCTCCTGGCTGGCGGGTACGAAGCGCAGTGGATAGCGGTCGCCGCACGGTGCGTCGGCGCGGATCACGCCCTGAACCGTCATGCCCGGGGCCAGCTCCGCTTCGCTGACGACGTCGAGCAGGACCTCTTCGCGAATGCCTTCCGCAAAGTCGACCTCGCCGACGACGAACGGCGGCGGCATGTCGCGCACCAGTGGCGCATGGACAGTCACGTAATTGCGCAGCGTGCCTCGCGCCGGCATTTGTTCCACCGTGCCGCGCTCGGGCTCGGCGCCGCAGTACTGGCAGCCATAGGCGGAAGCGGGATAGGTGGGCTTGCCACATGCGCCGCAGCGCAGGACGGCCAGGCTTGGCGCTGCTTGTGTTCCAGGCGAGCGGGATTCCGCAGTCTGCATCGTGTCTCCTCTTCAGTGTCTGTTTGCCCATCGGTGCGCGGGTGCCTTGTACGTCGACGCGCCGTCGCGGGTGCCATCGGCCGATCTTTATCTTGCATAACTACGATAGGTCGGATTAGTATCCAGTATATCGTAGTCATATCCCCTGTCAAACACGGAAACGCGTACGAAATCTCGTAGACTGTGCGGTTTGGGCGGATGTTGCCCTTTCAATACGAGATTTCGGAGAACCCATGCCTAGCTTTGTTCCTGCTGCCGCGCGCAGCCTTGCCGTCTTCGAGGTGTTCTCGCGCGAAAAGCGCGAGCTCTCCAATTCGGAACTTGCGCGCCTGCTCGACCTGCCGGAGAGCAGTTGCTCGGACCTGCTGCATACGCTGACCGAGACGGGGTACCTGATGCGTACCGCGCGCACGCGCCGCTTCTATCCCACGATGCGGCTTCATTCGATCTGCGAGGCCATTGCGGGCAACGATCCGCTGGCCGCCGTGGCGGCCGAGGCCACCGAGTTCCTCACCGGCAAGACGGGCGAGACCTCGCTGTGCGGCCGGTTGGACGGCGCCTACGTGCGGGTGACCGGCTTCCAGGAAAGTCGCTACGAACTGCGTTACGTGCTGCGCGTTGGCAAGCGTCTGGCCTTGCACGCCACGGCGCTCGGCAAGGCGTTGCTGGCGGTGCTGCCGCCGGAAGACGCCGCGCGGCAGTTGCGCCTGCGCGCGCTGCCCAAGCTGGGGCCGAAGACGGAAGTCAATCCGGTCGCGCTGGAAAAGCAGGTCGCCGAAGTGCGCGAGCGCGGATGGGCGTGGGTCGAGGACGAGGGCGGAGAAGGGGTGACGGCCATCGCGGTGGCCGGGCGGATCGGCGACGAGCCGTTCGCGATCTCGCTGGCCGGCCCCACCGAACGATTCAATCGCCGCAAGGACGAGTACCTGGAGGTGATCGAGGCAGCGCGGGATCTGGTGTTCCCGACAGCCCAGAAGGATTAGGCCGGCACATGGGACCGCTCCTGTGGTCGGCGTTGTTTCGACGGTGCCTGGCGATGATGCCGCTGGCGCCGGATGCATTTCCCAACCGGACTATTACAGGAGACATCCATGTTTTTCGAAGCCACGCCAGAGCAGCGACTGCTGCGCGACAACATTCGCCGATTCATGCAGGCGGAGGTTGCTCCGCTAATCAGCCGGCATGATCAGGAGAAGACCTTTCCGTTCGAGATCTTGAAGGGGCTGGCGCAGTTCGGCTACATCGGCGGGCGCCTGTCAGAGGAGCAGGGCGGGATGGGGCTGGACCAGCTCACTTGGGCGATGATGATGGAAGAGGCCGGCTATGCCTGGCTTTCGCTGCGTACCATCCTGAACATCACTAACGGCCCGATCGCCAAGCTTGCCGCAGTCGGCACGCCGGACCAGAAGACCCGTTTCCTCGATCCGTTGCTCGCCTGCGAGCGCAAGGTGTTCACAGCGATCAGCGAGCCTGGCACCGGTTCCAATATCGCGCAGATCCAGACGCGCGCCGACCTGAAGGGCGACCACTACGTGCTCAACGGCCGCAAGCTCTGGATCACCAACGGCGCATTTGCCGACTTCGGCATCGTGGTGGCGCGCACCTATAGCGACAACTGCGAAGGCCAGCTGTCGACGTTCCTGGTGGAGCGCGAGGTCAGCCCCTACGAGGTGCGTCGCGTGGACACCATGGTGCTGCGCAGTACCGGCACCGCCGAGCTCGGTTTCGACAACGTGCGTGTGCCGCGCGAGAACCTGCTCGGCGAGGAAGGCGGCGCGCTCAAGCGCATGCTGCAGGGCCTGGATGGCGCGCGCGTCAATATCGCGATGGGCGCTGTGGGCGCGGCGCAGTGCGCGCTCGATCTGGCTACGGACTATGCCAAGACGCGCACGCAGTTCGGTCGTGCCATCGGCAGCTTTCAGCTCGTGCAGAAGATGATCGTGGACATGACGATCCGGGTGGAAGCCGCTCGCGCGCTCGGGTATCGCGCCGCGATGGCGCTCGACCGTGGCGAGGACACGCGTGTCTCAGCGTCGATCGCCAAGCTGTATGCGACCGAGGCCGCGCACGAAGTAGCCAGCATGGCGCTGCAAGTGCATGGCGGTCTGGGTTACGCCACCGATTATCCGATCGAACGCATCTTCCGCGACACGCGCGGCGGCACCATTCCCGAGGGGACCACGGAGGTGCAGACCTTGATCGTCGGCCGCGAGATTCTGGGCATGTCGGCGATTGCCTGATCGACACAGCTGTCACCTTTTCCGCCCGGCGTAGCGGTGAACCAGTGCATCAGCACATCGGCGCTTCGTCGGGCTCCACAGACTTCCGCATCGAGAGAACAAATATGGAGACATACCAAGACCTGTCGCGGCTCGTCAGCCCGCGTTCCATCGCCCTGGTTGGGGCCAGCGACCGCAGCGGCAGCATTGGCGCGCGTGCACTCGAGAATCTGATGGACCATTCCGACTTCAAAGGCGACGTCTATCTGGTCAACGCGACCAAGCCGGAAGTGGCAGGGCGCAAGGCATGGCCCGATGTGGCCTCGCTGCCGGCAGTGCCCGACACCGCTCTGGTAGCGGTGCCCGCCGAGCACGTGCTCGCGGTGCTTGAACAATGCGGCGAGAAAGGGGTGCGCTTCGCGATTATTCTGACCTCGGGCTTCGGCGAAGCCGGCGAGGAAGGCAAGGCCGCCGAGCAGACCATGAAGGAGATCGTGGCGCGCACGGGCATGCGCATCTACGGACCGAATTGCCCGGGCCTGACCAATATCACGGAGCGTCTCGGCTTCACGTTCTCGCCGTCGTTCCGGCACGATCTTCGCGGCGGGCCGGTCGGGCTGGCCACGCAGGGTGGCGGCCTGGGCCGCAATGTGCTTCAGGCGATGGACCGAGGCATCGGCGTGGCGCTCTGGAGCTCCAGCGGCAACGAGGTCGATCTGCAGGTGAGCGACTTCATCCACTACATGGCCGACGCGCCGGATATCAAGGTCATCGCCACGCTGCTCGAAGGCGTCAACGATGGCCGCAAGTTCGTCGCCGCCGTGCAGCACGCGGCGCGCAAGGGCAAGCCGGTGGTGGTGCTGAAGGTGGGACGCTCCGAGTACGGCCGCAAGGCGGCGCAGTCGCACACGGCGTCGATCACCGGCTCGGCGGAGGTCAACAGCGCCGTGTTCGCGCAGCTTGGCGTGGTGGAGGTGGATGACATCGACGAATTGATCGATACCGCCTGGCTGTTCGCGCGCGGCATGCCGCGTCAGGGCGGCGCGCTGGCCATCTATTCGGGATCGGGCGGCACTGCGGCACTGTGCGCCGACATGGTCGGCAATGCCGGATTGAAACTGGCGGAGTTCGCGCCGGAGACACTTGCGGTGCTGCGCGACGCGCTGCCGTCGTATGCCGCAATCGACAACCCCATCGACACCACCACCGCGGTGATGGCAAAGCCGGAGCTGGCGCGCACGTGCCTGCAGGCGGTCTGCAATGACCCGAGCGTGTCGCTGGTACTTTTGCCGCAGGCGCTCGAGTATGGCGACATCACCAAGCTCGCTGCCGATATCACGGCCGACGTGCAGAAAGAGAGCCCGGTGCCGATGTTGCCGATCTGGATGAGTGAGCGTCAGGGCGGGGCCTACAAGGTGTTTGCCGATGCAGGCTTGGCGCCCGTGCGCAGCATCAGCAAGGCGGTCAAGGCCGTGGAGCGCTGGATGGGTTACGCGGACTGGCGCGCCCGCGCCGATATCGACTTCAAGCCGCTGATGCAGATTGCAGCGCGGCCCGTCGCCGATGTGCCGACGCGGGCCCTGTCGGAGCCCGAGGGAAAGGCGATGCTGCGTGCGGCCGGAATCGCTATTCCGGTGTCCCGCGTGGCGGCCACGCTGGCGCAGGCACGTGTGCTGGCGCGCGACGTGGGATATCCGCTGGTGGCCAAGGTGGTGAGCGAGCAGATCCAGCACAAGTCGGACGTCGGCGGCGTGGTGGTCGGCATTCACGATGATGCTGGACTCGAAGCGGCATGGGAGAGCATTCACACGTCGGTCAAGCGCAATATGCCCGATGCGCGTATCGACGGAATTCTGTTGGAACACATGGCCGCGCCGGGTGGACTGGAGATCCTGATTGGCGTGTCGCGCGATCCGGTGTTCGGGCACATCCTGACCTTCGGTCTCGGCGGGATCTACGTGGAAGTCTTCAAGGACGTATCGCGCCGGATGTTGCCGCTGTCGGCCACGGAGGCAGAGGCCATGATTCGCGAGGTGCGCTGCTTCCCGCTGCTCGATGGCGTGCGAGGCAAGCCACGACGCGACGTCGCCGCGCTGACGGCGCTGCTGGTGAAAGTCTCGGACTTTGTCGTCGCGCATGGTGACCATCTGGTCGAGATGGACCTGAATCCGGTATGGGTCGGCGTTGCGGGAGAGGGCGCATTGCCGCTCGATGCGGTGATCGTGATGGAGCAAGGGGAGGGGGGAAAATGAGCACGTCCGGTGCCACCCATGCGGCCCATGCGGCGAATGCGGCGAATGCGGTGAATGCGATGGCAGCGCCGCCACTCGCGGGCGTGCGCGTCGTCGACCTGACCGAATTGCTCCCCGGCCCGTTCCTGACGCAGACGCTCGTCGAGATGGGCGCCGAGGTGGTGAAGATCGAACGCCCACCGCACGGCGACAATGCCCGGCACCTGGCGCCGGGGCTGTTTGCCGCGCTCAACCGCGGCAAACACAGCCTGTATTGCGACTTGAAGAGCGACAGCGGACTGGCCGAGGTGCGGGCGCAGATCGCGCAGGCGGACATCCTGATCGAGTCCTATCGCCCGGGCGTGATGCGTCGGCTCGGGCTGGACTACGAGGGCCTCCGCGAGCAGTTTCCCCGGCTGATCTACCTGTCGCTGACCGGGTTTGGACAGGACGGTCCCCATGCGCTGCTGCCAGGGCACGACATCAACTATCTGGCTGCGGCGGGCGCGCTGTCGCTGACGGGCACGCCCGGTGGTTCTCCGGTGCACCAAGCCATGCTGCCGATCGCGGATCTGGCCGGGGCCTCCATGGCGCTATCCGCGCTGCTGGCCGCGCTCTACCAGCGCACAGTGAGTGGACGAGGCCAGTATCTGGATGCGGCGCTCGCCGATAGCGTTCTGCACTGGATGGCACCGAGGCTGGGGCTGTTCCGCCAGAAGGCCGCAACCACGCCTGACGCACAGCGAGCGATGCTGGGCGGTAAGCCAGCCTATGGCGTGTTCCGTTGCAGGGATGGTCGATATCTGACCATCGCCGCGCTGGAGGAGCATTTCTGGCGCGGTCTGAATGACGTGCTGGGTCTGTTTGCCGCCAATGATGCGTGTTGCGTGGACCACGCCGCGAGGACCGCGAATGCGGAGACGATCAATGCGCGCCTAGCCGAGCGCGTGGCGGAGTATGACGCCGATACGCTGATGGCGCGGCTGGCGAATGCGGACCTGCCGGTGTTCCCGGTGCTGGATGCGGTGGAGGCTGTCGCGCAAGCCCGTCACAGATCGGGTGCGCGGATCACGGAGACGGAAGACGGGCCGCTGCCGGGATTCCCCGTGACGCTGGAAGGCATGGCCTGACCATGGCCTGACGTCACGTGGGGTGCAGGCCTTGCCCGCGCCCCACGATGATGTCCTTGCTGATGTCCCGATGGTCAGTCCAGCTTGGCGCCGGACTTCTTGACCACATCCCCCCACTTCACGATCTCGGCCTGGATGAAGCTGCCGAACTTGGCTTCGGAGAGACCGTACATCGGCATGCTGCCGTAAGGCTCGATCGACTTGCGTACCTCGGGGTCGCGCAGCGCTTCCTCCGTTGCCTTCGAAATCAGCGCCACGGTCTGAGGCGGTGTGCCAGCTGGCACCAGGATGCCGGACCAGCTGCTGGCCTGTGCCATGGCGAATCCCGATTCGGCAATGGTGGGCACGTTCGGCAGCAGCTCCAGACGATCCTTGCCGGTCGTGGCGAGCGCGCGCAGCTTGCCGCTCTGGATAAACGGCAGCACGATGCTCGGATAGTCGAACATCACGTCCACCGTGCCGCCGAGCAGGTCGTTGATGGCCGGCGAGCTGCCCTTGTAAGGGATGTGGGTCAGCTTTATGCCGGCGCTGGCCTGGAACAACTCTGCGCTGAGATGCGTGCCGGTGCCGGCGCCCGCCGAACCGAAGTTGACCTTGCCCGGATGCTGCTTCGCGTACTCCACCAACTCCTTGACCGTCTTGTACGGGCGCGAGGCGTTCACGACCATGATCGTGGAAGTTTCGGAGAGCGCGTGGACCGGGGCGAAATCCTTCAACGGGTCGTAGCGCACCTTGCTGTACAGCGCCAGGTTGGCCGCCATCGTGCCCTGCGTGCCGTATATCCACGTGTAGCCGTCGGCCGGCGCGCGGGCCGCCACTTCCGTGCCGACCATGCCGCCCGCACCGGGGCGGTTTTCCACCACCACCGACTGCTTCAACGTTTCCGACATCTTCTTGGCGATGGTGCGCGATGCCGTATCGGTGATGCCTCCCGGGGTGAACGGCACGATCCAGGTGATAGGCCTGCTCGGGAACTTGTCTTGCGCGAATGAAAGCGCCGGCGCCAGTGCCAGCGTTGCCAGCAGCGATCGCAGCCGGACTCGGAAACTCCTGTTCATGATTGTCTCCTTCTGGTTATATATTCCGATATATCGAAGAACTATACAGCCAATCGCAGAAAAGACAAACACGAAATCCCCCGGTCCGGGCAAGAGACCGTGTGGCTGAGCGTCGCGGGGGATCTTCCGGCTTCAGGTCACGCCGGCAAAAGGAGGGCCGGGGGCTGCGGTCGTGCCGGAGCCCCTGACTGGTCAGAAACGGATGTGTTCAGTTGTTCAGTACTTGATGTCGCGGGCGGTCTGTCGCCCTTGCTGCTTGGTGTCCCGCTTGTCCTGCCGGCATTGCGAGTTGCTCTTCTGATCCGCTGCGCGGCAATCCTGTTTGGTGTCGCGCGAGCCCTGGCGGGTGTCCTGGCGGACGTCGCGGCCAGCGCGGCGTTGTTGCGCCTGCTCCGTGGCGCCGGCCAGTCCGGGCGCCGGGATGACAACCATCGCGATGACCAGCGCACCGAGCTTTCTATAGATGTCCGTCATTTGCCTGCCTCCCCAAAATCAAGCGACGAAGTCGCCCACCAAGACGTCTGGTAGCCAACCCACCTGGACGTCAGTCTACCCCTCCGCGCCTCATACGATCAGTTGATTCTCCAACGTAACGCCAGGGGATACGTTAGCCATACGGTTGTCGCGCTCATGGCGAGCCATCGAACAACGCGTACAGGGAAATCAGAACAAGGGGGAGCCGTATGACATATCCTGCGAAGCTGACTGCAATGTCCTTTGCTTGCCTGACCATCGCGTTGGCGGGTTGTGGAGGAGGGGGCGATTCCACGCCAACGAGTGCCACCACCTCGAGCACGGGAACGCCGACGACCACGCCGACCACGCCGACAACGCCGACCACACAGTCTCCGACCATCCAGCGCAATACGCTTCTGTCAGGCATCACGGATCCTGGTCCGAATGTCGGCAACGATGGGGACTTCTATATCAATACCGCCACCTGGATGATCTTTGGGCCCAAGGCCAATGGCGTGTGGCCGGCGGGCGTGTCTCTGGCGGGGCCCGCAGGTGTGAATGGCACCAAGGGCGCGACTGGCGCCACCGGAAATACCGGCGCAGCCGGCAACACCATTCTTTCCGGCTCGATCGACCCGACTGACAGCGTTGGCAATAACGGGGACTACTACATCAACACCGCAACGTCCACGTTGTTCGGGCCCAAGGCCAATGGCACGTGGCCACCGGGTACTTCGCTGGTGGGGCCGGCTGGCCCGAGCGGCAACCCCGGCGCGCCTGGCACCAACGGCAGCGCCGTGCTGTCTGGCAGCGGCGCTCCCGGCAACACCATTGGCAACAATGGCGACTTCTATCTCGACACCAGTACCTGGACGATCTACGGACCGAAGGCCAATGGCGTCTGGCCGGCGGGGGTATCGCTGATCAACCAGGGTTCAAGCGGCAGCGGCAGCGGTACTGGTACTGGCACGGGCACGGGCAGTGGTTCCGACCCCGGCGGCCACATCCTGTCCGGGAGCGGCGCTCCGTCCGACAGCATCGGGGTCGACGGCGACTTCTATCTCGATACCACAACGTCCACCCTCTACGGTCCCAAGACGGGGGGCAAGTGGCCTGGCACCGGTATCGCCATGACCACCGGCACCGTCTACAGCGGCAACTTCAATGTGCCCGACACATTGAGTCGTGGCGCGTATGTCATGACTGGCGACGGTGGCGCGGTGGCCTTGCCGAGCGATTTCGGCGTCACGATCCCGTACGACTGCAGAAGCTTCAGCCTGACGGCCACGACGCTTGGCAAACCTACGGGCGTGTTGAACCTGGCTGTGTTCAAGGTCACGGGCTCTGGCGCTTCCGCGACGTACGCACCGGTCAGCGGGTTGAGTTGCAAGATCAGCAATGGTCAGCAGAACTGCAGCGTGCTGGCTCCGGCAGGTGCGATAGCACATGGCGACAAGCTGCAGGTACAGCTCGACAACAACCAGGCGACGGGCTGGGGCGGCCTCTCGGTCAACCTCGCGTGTTCGCTATAGCCTGATGATGACCGCTGCTGGATGCCGCGGTCATCATGCGTGCAGCGGGACGTCCTGTCCCTCTGCACGCTATTGGCAATCGCCGGCATCGGGCTGGACGTAGCGCGCGGGCCGGATCACAGACTGGCCGCTACCAGACGTTCGATGGCGCCGACAGCCGCAACCAATCCATCCTCCTGCGCCATGCGTTCGCCAAGTGCCCGGGCGCGATCACACACCTCTGGCCGTTGTGCGAATGCAATCGCCTGTGTCAGCGTGGAAGCCCGCAGCCGTTTGCCTGGGACCGGATCGCCGGCCACGCCGGCGTCCCGTAGCCGATGCGCCCAGAAGAACTGATCGCCCGCGAACGGCACCGCCACCGACGGTATGCCGGCCCGCGCCGCCGAATGCGAGGTACCCGATCCGGCGTGATGAATCGCCATTGACGTCCGGGGGAAGAGCCAATGATGCGGGGTCTCGCCCACGACAAAGAAGTTCTTCGGCAATGACACCCCATCAATGCCGCTCCAGCCCGGATAGAACAGCGCGCGCCGGCCAGCAATGGCAGTGATCAGCGCATCGGTCATTGCCACGTGATCGAACCCGGCCATGCTGCCGAAGCCGATGTAGATGGGCGCTTCGCCCGCCGCGAGGAATGCCTCGAGCGCTGGAGGCGGCATCCAGTGGGTCGTTGCGGCGCTCCATTGCCCGCAGACGAATGCGTTCGCCGCCCAGTCCCGTGGGCGTGGCAGCAGGCTTGGCGATACGCCGTAGAGCATCGGATGATCGCTCCACACATGCTTGCGTGCGGGCAGGCCGCAGACATCGGCCCGCGCGGCGTTGGTGGTTTTCTTGAATGCCTGCCAGAGCAGTTCGTTCACCAGGCGGTGGCTGGCGCGATTGAGCCGTCGCGGCACCTTGCCAGGCGGCAGGAAAGGCGAAGCGAAGTCGGTGGTCGGCGTGATGGGGATCAGGCCGGTACCGATGGCCGGGATGCCGCGATACTCGGCCACGGAAAGGCCGACAAAGGCGGTCAGCCCGGAGATGATCAACGCATCGCAACCCTCCGATGCCTCGGCGACCTCGCGCATCCAGGCCGGCGTGCTGGCATTGGCGATGGCCGCCAGCGCACGACTCGTGTCCTGGAATCCGCCCTCGCGACAGACCGCGTTTGACAGTGCCTGCCCCGGCGCCAGCGCCTTGCGGATATCGCCCGAGAGTGCGGAGGCCGGGACGTCGAGTGCCTCGGCCGAATGCAGCGTCGAGGCATCAGCCAGCAGATGCACCTCATGACCCGCGTCGATCAATGCCCGGGCAAGCGCCGCGAGCGGGCGCGTGTCGCCTTCGGTTCCATAGGTCACCACCGCCAGCTTCATCGTTCACCTCTGCGTCGTACGGGCCTGTGAGAGGCGATTATGGCATTCATGGTTGCGAGGATCTTGTCTGCACGAGCGAACATGCAGTCGTTCGTCGCGCCGCGCGAAATGCGCCGTAACACAGCTTACAGACCGGGCGTCGTCTGCCTGCGGAGTTGCCGCATTAATGCAGGCAAGGGCGACGTCCCAATCAGAAACGACGGCCCGAACACCCTGACAACGTATGCGGAGGAATCAATCATGAAGCGCAATTCCGTTCTTCTTGCTGGCCTGATCGCAGCCACCCTCTCGAGTATCGCCAGCGCGCAAACCGGCGCGGTGACCTACGACACCCAGCGCGACGTCAACCAGCAGCAGCGGATCGAGAATGGCCTGAAGTCGGGCACGCTGACCACGCGAGAGGCGTCGAGCCTGGAGAAGCAGGAGTCGAAGGTCGACCGCATGGAAGCCAATTCGCTGCAGAACGGCAGGCTTTCGCCGCAGGAGCAGGCACGCATCCAGAACGCGCAGAACCGCGTGAGCCAGGATATATCGCGTGACACGCACAACGGCAAGGTCGGCAACCCCGACAGCGTATCGTCACAGCGGATGCAGGCCGACGTCCAGCGCAATATCAATCAGGAGACGCGTGTCCGCAATGGTGTGGAAAATGGCTCGCTGACCAACCGGGAGACGGCACAACTCGAGCGTGGCCAGGCGCATGTCGATCAAGCGGAAGCGCGCGCAGGGCGTAACGGCCATGTCGGGGCAGGCGAACAACGCTCGATCAATCGTGCCGAGAACCATGCCAGCGGCCAGATCTACCACGACAAGCACAACGGGCATCGTCGCGGCTGAGCGCCGCAGGGCAGATGCGTAAGCGCGGGCGGCGCGACGCTAATTCGCGACCGCCACGCGCACTTGCTTCAGCGCCCGGAACGGTTCGAGCTGGTCGGCGGTGGCATCGCCATCTGTCACCAGCGTCCATCCGCGTTCCAGTGGGGTCCAGTGCTGCTGGCGGGCGCGGCCCAGCTTGGTCGAGTCGGCCAGCACGAAGATTTCGGCGGCCTGCCGGATGATGCATTCCTTCAGGTAAGCCTGTTCGGCGCTGGCCTCGCACAGGCCCACGCCAGCCACGACGCCGTCGGCGCCCAGGAATGCCTTGTCAACGCTGATGCGCGACAGCGCCAACTGTGCCAGCGGGCCGAACGTGCCCATGCTCGACGGCCGCACATCGCCGCCGATCAGCGTGATGCGGACTTCGGGCAGGCCGGCCAGGGCAGTGACCACGAGCAGGTTCGTCGTGTAGACATGCAGGTCTGAACGCGCGGCGAGCATTCGGGCCAGCGCGGCCGCCGTGGTGCCGCTATCGAGCAGCACGGCATCACCGTCGTCGACAAAGGTCGCCGCCATGCGAGCGATCGACTCCTTCTGGTCGCGTTGCAGTGCCTTGCGTTCCTCGAGCGAAGCCTCGGGTTCGTGGCCGCCGATCTGCATCAGCGGTGCGGCACCGCCGTAGGTGCGCACGATGCGCCCTTCGCGTGCCAGCGCGGTGAGGTCGCGGCGCACCGTTGCTTCGGATACGCCGAGGTTGCTGGTCAACCGTTCAACGTTGGCATCCTCGCCGGACAGTACGAGTTCGAGGATGGCGCGGCGGCGGTCGGCGGCTTTCATGGATGGGAAAAGAGAAAAGGGGATCGAAAACGATCCCCGATCTTACCGCAGCGGTGGCTGGCTCAAGCTGCGTGGCAGGGCGGCAGGGCCGCCGTCCCGCTCACGCGCGGCGGGTAGCCAGTTCCGCGCCCTGGCGCAATGCTTCCAGCAGGCTGCGCTCGTCGGCGATGCCCTTGCCGGCGATATCGAACGCGGTGCCGTGGTCCACCGACGTGCGGATGACTGGCAGGCCCACGGTGATGTTCACGCCGGCTTCCAGGCCAAGCACCTTGACCGGGCCATGGCCCTGATCGTGATACATGGCCACCACGAGATCGAAATCGCCACGGCCGGCGCGGTAGAACAGTGTATCGGCCGGCAGCGGGCCTTCCACATCCCAGCCGCGCGCGCGCAGCGCTTCCACGGCCGGAATGATCTTCTGCTCTTCCTCGCCGTGACCGAACAGGCCGTTCTCGCCAGCGTGCGGGTTGATGCCGCAGACGCCGATGCGCGGGGCAGCGATGCCCGCGCGCTGCAGCGTCACCTGGCCGCGCTCGATCGTGCGCTGTACCAGACCGGGCTCGATCTTGCGGATGGCATCCAGCAGGCCGATGTGCGTGGTGACGTGAATCACGCGCAGCTTCGGCGCGACGAGCATCATGGAGACTTCGGGCGTGCCGGTCAGGTGCGCCAGCATCTCGGTGTGGCCCGGAAACTTGTGGCCGCCCGCGTGCAGGGCTTCCTTGTTCAGCGGCGCGGTGCAGATCGCATCGATCTTTTCTTCCTGCGCCAGTCTGACCGCGCGTTCGATGTAGCGGAACGCGGCGTCGCCGGCCACGGCGGACAGTTTGCCGAACGGCAGGTCTTCGGGGATCAGGCCCAGGTCGATGCAATCGATCGTGCCCGGCTCGAAGCGTGCTTCCTCGGGCGACTGGATCGCGCGGATCTTGAGTGCCGAGTTGACGAGCCTGCCTGCCTGTTCGAGACGGCGCGCATCGCCGATAACCAGCGGGCGGCATTGGGCGTAGACGGTTTCGTGGGCCAGGCTCTTGACGATGACTTCGGGCCCGATGCCCGTGGCATCACCCATCGTGATGCCGATGACAGGAATGTAGTCGCTCATGTTTGTCTTTATCCCGTTTCGTGGGGCGGTTCAGTTCTGGCGCATGGCTTGCCACGCCAGCCACAACGCGGCTTCGGTGCCGAATGCACCGGCCTTGGTGGCCACGCGGCGCGCCGGCGCGCCAGGGAGGGATTCAATGGTGTCGGACAGTGGCACGCCGGGTTCGACCTCGTGCCGCAATGCCAGCGCGGCAATTCCGGCCGCGCCGAGCATGGCGCGCGCGGTTTCGCCGCCGGTGGCGATCAATCCGCCAACATGTTCGAAGGAGGGCAAAACCAGTTGCGCGAGCGCGGTCGACAGCCGCGGCCCTTCGGCCGGGTCGAATGCATCGTCGCGGCCGATACTGAGCAGCAGGTCGCGGCCGGCGCTCAGGCTTGTCGTGATCGATTGCAGCGTGGTGGTCCATGCGGGATGGCCCGGGCCATCGCGTAGCGTCTGCGGCGCCACGACCAGAGCTTCCATGCGCGCCCGCTCGCACAGGTAGGCGGCTTGCTTGCCGGAAATTCCCGACATGCTGCCGACCATCGTCAGCACCGGACCCTGGTGATACGTGACCGGAGATGTCGTCGCCGCACGCGTAACCTGCGCTACGGTGGACAGCGCGCGCGCCAGTCCGCCGGAGCCGACCCAGTACGCCGGCGTGTCGAGCTGATTCGAGGCGTAGGCCAGGGTCACCAGATCCTGTTCGGTTTCGGCGTCGCAGACAACAGCCGCGATGCCGTCCGCCTGTCGCGCACGCAACTCGGCGAGCACGGCCGGGGCGCCTGCCCGAACGACGTCGAGCGGCATTAGCGCCGTGGCCAGTCCGCGCGCGGTGAGCAGCGCCACCATGTCAGCGTGACCGCTCAGGCCTTCCAGGCGCCAGATGTCGGTGTCTTCCAGTGGCTGGCCGTTGACGAACATACGGCCGCCGCGTGTGGTGCGCCCTGTCGCGGGGAACGCTGGCGCGATGATCGCCAGCCCCGCCAGCGGTTGCAATGCCACCGTTTCGGTGGCCCAGTTACCGCGCAGGGTCGAGTCGATTTTCTTGTACAGCCGCCGGTGCCGGCCGTCGCCGCGATGCCAGGCGTCGATGTTGCTCGTGGTGGCATCTTCGGGCGTCATGCGGCGGCTATCGACATCAGCCGCCACGATTTCTGCATCGGCGATGCCGACGGAATCGGCCACGTCGAGTGTGACCACCGCGCGCGCGCCGTGCGCGGCAAAGCCGATTGCGCAGTCAGCGGCGCCGGACAGGTCGTCGGCGATGATCAGCCAGGTCATGCGGTGGTCCTGGCCACGGCCGCGCTGGTGCGATTGGCTACCCGGCGTGCCACGAATGCGGTAACCAGCGGCGTCAGCACGGCGGTCACGACCACGCATGCGGCCACCAGGATCGTGGCGCTCTTGGCCGCTTCGGTATAGGCGGGGTTGGCTGCCGCCACCAGCGTGGGTACCGCCGCGGCATTGCCCGCGGTGCTTGCCGCCGCAACGCC
>NZ_JWMB01000116.1:0-2674 GCF_000812445.1 Cupriavidus sp. SHE
TGCGTATTTCGGGGCGCGTGATCAGCGATTTCGGGGGAACGTGATCACCTGTTTCGGCGGGAAGCTGATCGCTGGTTTCGGCGGAACGTGATCACTTCGGCGACGCCGCCGAAATCGGTGATCACGTTCCCGAAACGAGTGATCACGTTGCCGAAATGGGTGATCACGCACCGTAATGGGGCCGGGCAAGGGCTAGGGGTGGGACTGCGCATGGACTAGAACGCCGGCGATAGGCTGTTTCCTTTTTTGCAAGGAAGCAAGCTGATGCCGGCCAACCGGATGACCATGCGCAAAATCAAGGAAGTGCTTCGCCTGAAGTGGGCGTGTGGCCTTTCGCACCGGCAGATCGCTAGGGCGACGGGTGTGAGTGTTGGCGCTGTCTCGCAGTACGCGGCGATGGCGAAGGCAGCGGGGCTGGATTGGCCGCAAGCGGACAGCCTGAACGAGGATACGCTGGAGCAGCGGCTGTTCGGCGCGCAGAAGCCGGCCAACAGCCCGGGCGGGCGGGTGACGCCGGACTTCCCCTATCTGCATCGCGAGTTGCGCCGCAAGGGCGTGACACTGCAGTTGCTGTGGGAGGAATACCTGGAGGCGAATCCCGGGATACCCATTTACCAATACACGCAGTTCTGCTGCCGTTACCGGGACTGGGCCGCGACGCTCAAGCGGTCGATGCGCCAGCAGCACCGCGCCGGCGAAAAGCTGTTTGCTGACTTCGCCGGTCAGATGGTGCCGATTCTGGATGCCGAGGGCGGCCTTGCCTTCGAAGCCAGCATCTTCGTCGCTGTGCTGGGCGCGTCGAATTACACCTACGCGTGCGCCACCCGGGGGCAGACCACCGCCGACTGGATCGGGGGAATGGTCTGCGCAATGGAATACGCCGGCGGCGTGCCGGAGCTGCTTGTGCCGGACAACCCGCGCGCGCTGGTGGCTCGCCCTGACCGGTACGAGCCGGTGCTGTCCCGGACGGCGGAGGACTTCGTCCATCACTACGGCACGGCCATGCTGCCGGCGCGGCCGCGCAAGCCGCAAGACAAGGCCAAGGTCGAGACCGGCGTGCTGATCGTCGAGCGGTGGATCCTGGCGCGGCTGCGCAACCACCGCTTCTACAGCCTGGGCGAGCTCAACAAGGCCATCAAGAAGCTCGTCGCCGACCTGAACGACCGACCGTTCAAGAAGCTGCCCGGCACGCGCCGGGAGTGGTTCGAGCGGTTGGACCGGCCAGTGCTGCGACCGCTGCCGCCGCGGCGCTACGAAGTGGCAACGTTCAAACAGTGCCGCGTCAACGTCGACTACCACGTCGAGATCGACGGACACTACTACAGCGTGCCGCATGCTCTGGTGCGCAAGGCGGTGGAGGCCCGCGTAACCCGCCACACCATCGAGATCCTGTACGGTGGCAAGCGCGTGGCGCTGCACGCGCGCAATACCCGCAAGGGCAGCCACAGCACGGTGAAGGAACACATGCCGGTGGCCCACCGCGCGCACCTCGAATGGACGCCCGGCCGGCTGCTCAACTGGGCAGCCTCGATTGGGCCCAGCGTCGCCGTCATCGTCGAATACCAGCTCACCCACAAGAGCCATCCCGAGATGGGCTATCGCGCCTGCCTGGGTCTGCTGAGTCTGGCCAAGAAGTATGGCAAGGAACGGCTCGAGGCCGCTTGCGCCCGCGCCGTCGCCATTGGCTCGCTCACGCGCAAGTCGGTGGTCTCCATCCTTGAAAACCATCTGGACCGGCAGGCCACTCTGCCGGTATCGCAAGCCGAGTGGCATTCCCCCATGCACGACAACGTGCGTGGCCCCGACTACTACCATTAGGAAAATTATGCTGATGCAACACACCGTCGGCCAACTCAAAGCCCTCAAGCTCGACGGGATGGCGCGGGCCTTCGAGGAACAGTCCATCCTGGCCGCCAGCGCCAGCCTGCCGTTCGAGGAACGCTTCTCCATGCTGGTCGACCGGGAGATTGCTTGGCGCGACACCCGGCGGCTGGAGCGGCTGCTGCGCTCGGCCAAGCTCAAGCACACCCAGGCATGCCTCGAGGATGTGGTCTATGACGGCAGCCGCGGCCTTGACCAGCGGCTGGTCGCCACCCTGGCCAGTTGCGACTGGATCCGCAATGCTCAGAGCCTCATCCTGACCGGGGCGACCGGTGCCGGCAAGTCCTGGCTGGCCTGTGCGTTTGCCCAGCAGGCCTGTCGGCAGGGATTCTCTGCGCTCTATCTGCGGGTGCCGCGACTGTTCGAGGAACTACAGATCGCCCACGGCGACGGGAGCTTCACCCGCCGCCTGGCGCAGCTCGCGCGCATCGACGTCCTGGTGCTGGACGACTGGGGCCTACAGGAGCCTTCTGAAAGCGCCCGCGGCGATCTGCTTGAAGTTCTGGACGATCGCGTCGGTACCCGGTCAACCATCGTGACCAGCCAGCTCCCGATCGAACATTGGCACCAGTGGTTGAATGATCCGACGCTGGCTGACGCCATCCTGGACCGGCTGGTCCACCAGGCACACAAGGTGCCGCTCAAAGGCGAATCCATGCGCAAGCGCACGTCAACCGACGCCAAGAAACGGGCATCGTGATCACCTACGCTACAATCTCCTGACCGCGCAGTACCACCTTCCTTCCCTGATCACGTTCGCCGAAACCGCTGATCACCTTCACCGAAATCCGCA
>NZ_JWMB01000013.1:0-86303 GCF_000812445.1 Cupriavidus sp. SHE
GTTGGGGCTGCTGACCCTGCCGATCTCGTTCTTCGGCGGTGCCGGAATGGCCGGGCTTCTGCTGGGCACGGTGTTGCTCTGGCTGCCGATCTGGACCGTGCAGGCGTTTTCGGGGCATATCGGGGGAGGGGACTGAGCTGTGCGCTTTTTGTTTCTTGTCTACGGATTGATCGTGCTGTTCGGTGTCACGTTCTACACGCTGGGGTCGGCGGGCAGTACGTCCGGTGGATCGTCGTCGGCTCGCGGCTGGAGTGGCTCCGGCGGATACGGCGGCTCGGGCGGCGGCTGGTCTTCGGGCGCCGGTCACAAGTAGTCCGGTGAGACGATCGCCATGAATGCACCGACGCTTGCCTGCCCACCGGTTCTCGGCCGCCACCTGCTGCTCGACATGCAGGGCGTGACCGCTGCGCGGCTCACCGATGCCGTGCTGATCGAGCGCGTGCTTTACGATGCCGCCCGGGTGTCTGGCGCCACGCCGGTCGATGCGCGGTTCCAGCATTTCGGCCCCGGCCTCGGTGTCACGGGCGTGCTGCTGCTCAAGGAGTCGCACATCAGCATCCATACCTGGCCGGAATATGGTTTCGCGGCTGTGGATATCTTCATGTGCGGTGCGGCGCAGCCCCACCGGGGTATCGAAGCCATCGTGGCCGAACTGGCGCCGGCGCAATGGCATGTGCGCGATGCAGCGCGTGGCCCCGCCTCTGCAGGTTCAGCCTGATTGGGCTACACTTCTGCGGTAACCCTGTAATTACTACAGGGATCTGGCATCGTGGAGGCACTGACCATGCGTATCGGCGAACTGTCCCGCCACAGTGGCTGCGACATCGAGACCATCCGCTATTACGAACGTGAAGGGCTGCTGGACGCACCGCAGCGCGAGGACAACGGCTATCGCCGCTATGGCGACGGGCACCTCGTCCAGCTCAACTTCGTGCGCCACTGCCGCTCGCTGGGCATGAGCCTGGCCGACGTGCGCAAGCTGCGCGACTTCCAGCGCAATCCGTCACTCGCGTGCGACGACATCAATACGCTGTTGGACCGCCAGATCGAGCAGATCCACGCCCAGCGTGTTTCGCTGGAAGCGCTGGAAGGTCAGTTGCGCACGCTGCGCCATACCTGCGAGAACCCAAATCCGCATCCGGCCAGCGAGTGCGGCATCCTGCAGAACCTGCAGCAGGCAGCCGAGGGCGCGGCCTGCGAGTGCCACCCACGACACTAGGGTGCAGCGGGACGGCATCGTCACGCCGATCTCGCAACATCTCGCAATAAGGCGGGTGGCAAGCCGAAACATGGGCATTCCGCCCCCACGCTTCGATTCGGACCGTTGCCCGCTGGCTGTGCTACGATGGCCGCTGGTCGCTTCGGTGACTTACCTGTAACTCAGAGATTTCCCAACGATGTCCCGTCATCTACTGCTCGCCGTCTCCGTCATGGTTCGCTTCCAGCGACCGGCGCGCGCGCGCGTGATGCCGGCGCCCATCGACGCCAGCCGCTGGATCAACGCCCCGCTTGATCCAGCCCGGTTCCCGGCCTAACCGATCCCCTTCCTGAACCAGCAGAAGGCCCGGCGCCGAACCGGGCCCGAGCCAGCACGTACCCCCGCATTCACACGCAGCACCAGGCCTCGCCAGTTGCCGCGTGATCCGGTGCCGAACTAGTTGCTGCATTCGCTGCATTACCAAGCTGTGTCCGTCCGGCGCGCGTGAAGTTGCGCCGGCCAATCGATTCTGGATTTCACTTCCGTGAGAGGCATTGCCATGGCCAAGACCAAAAACACGACCGCCGCGCCGTCGCGCCCGGCAACCCTTTACCTGACCGAACTCGACGTCACGCGCCTCGAGGGAATCGCCAGCCGTGCCGGCACCGCCGAACTCGACGAGATGCTGGATGCACTACTGGAGCGCGCGGCCATTGTGTCGCCCGACGCGATCCCGAAGGACGTCGTGACGATGAATTCACGTGTGGTTTGTGCGCTCGAAGGCGAGGCCAAGCCGCGTGACTGGACCCTGGTGTACCCGGACGATGCCGATCTGGCCACTGGCCGGTTATCGGTGCTGTCGCCGATTGGCCAGGCACTGCTGGGCGCCCGCTCCGGGGACACGGTCGACTACCGCCTGCCCGACGGCCGCGCGCAACGCGTGACCATCGTGGAGATCGCGTTCCAGCCCGAGGCCAGCGGCCAGTTCACGCTTTGATCCTTCCCCCGGCCAGCTACCCACCGTGCGCCCGAAGCGGCGCGCGCGGGTAGCCGCGCCGCCTGGCAGTACCGAACGGTATGCACCGTTCGGTCAGGCAATCCCTTCCGTTCATCCAGATCTTCAGCGTTTCACGGCGTGCAACGCACCATTCGTCGCAGCGCTATTTCTCCTGGTTCGTTGAGCCACTAACCTTCAGTCCGTGCTCGATCGCCACAGAGATGGCGTATCCGGGCAGAAGTCAGCTGTATCCATAAGAAAGTTGTGAATCAGTTGAAGGAGTCCCAGATGAACGCCAAACGTATCCTTGGCGGCGCATTCGTGCTGGCTGCATTTGCCGCCTCGGCCGCGATAGCCGCTCCCGCCGCCACCAAGAAGGCCGGCAAATTCGATGTCTATGCGGACGCCGCCCGAGTGGGCAAGTTCGATGTGTATTCCGACGGCGCGAAGATCGGCAAGTACGACTTCTATACCGACGGACAACGCGCCAGCAAGTTCGACCCGTATAGCGAAGGCACCCGCCAGGGCAAGTTCGATAGCTTCAGCGAAGGCGCCCACGCATTCAGCGGCGAGATCTCCGCTTCGTCGCTCGACAACTCGCGCAACGGCGGCGAGCTCTACGGCTACAGCGTCTGACGCATCCGGTCCTCATGGACCGTGGCGGCCACTCCGGTGGCCGCCAGCTCAAAGGTTTCTCTCCCACCTGCGCGACCGACCTCCTCCATCTCTCTCCGTCGCGCAGGTGATTTTTCCCCCTCGGCAGTGTCTGCAGTCCTTCCCGAAGTGATCTAGAGTTGCCGCGCGGCAAATGTGTCGCACTTGCGGATATCGCCGGTCGTCAGTCCCTGACGCAGCCAGCGCACACGCTGCTCGCTCGTGCCATGCGTGAAGGCTTCAGGCACCACGTAGCCCTGTGACTGACGCTGCAGCCGGTCGTCGCCGATTGCGGCGGCAGCCTTCAGGCCTTGCTCGATATCGCCGGGTTCCAGCAACTGCTGGTTCAGCTTCTGCGCGTTGGCAGCCCACACGCCTGCCAGGCAATCGGCCTGCAATTCCATGCGTACCGAAAGCTGGTTGGCCTGCGCCTCGTTCATGCGGCGACGTGCCGCATCCACCTTTTCCGAGACGCCGAGCAGATTCTGCACATGGTGGCCGATCTCATGCGCGATCACATATGCCTGCGCGAAATCACCACCGGCGCCGAAGCGCTGACGCAGTTCGTCATAGAAGGACAGGTCGATATAGACCTTCTGGTCACCCGGGCAATAGAACGGACCCATGGCGGACTGGCCAGTACCGCAGGCGGTTTGCGTGGCGCCGGAGAACAGCACCAGTTTCGGTGGCGCGTAACGGCGGTTCAGGTCGGTTTCGAAGATGTGTTCCCACGTGCGCTCGGTGTTGCCGAGCACCTTGCGGGTGAAAACCGTCAGCTGGTCGTTGGCGGGCGGGCGATGTGCCTGGGACTGCGGTGCCTGTTGCTGCTGGTTCTGGACGACCGATGCGCCCTGGAAAATCAGCGAGGGGTCGATGCCGAAGAAATATGAAGCGGCCAGCGCAATGACGATCGTGCCGATACCGATCGACTTGCCGCCGATCGGCAGTCCGAACCCTCCGCCTCCGCCGTAGCCACCGCCGCGGCGATCTTCTACGTTCTGGCTTTCGGCTTCGTCATCGAGACGCATGGGGGCTCCGTCGGGTCATGTATGGCGGCAGCCGCGCTTCGGCTGCCCGATGCCGGTGGAGTATAGCAACGGCACCTGACGCCCAGCGCACCGTTCAGAATTCGTTACCTCGAAAAAGGGAAGCCGCCCGCGCACCAGGCGACAAGCGGGCTGATAAGGGCGTGGGCGGCCGGCGAGCAGGGGGTCAGCCTGGTAGCCAAAGGGAAATCCTGCGTAGCCGGCAATGTGCTTCGCCCGCCTGCTCCCCCGACCCCTTTCCCACGTGACGTAAGCGGGATGGGGGAGCGATTCAGCGCATCAAACCGCCTCGGCAGCCGGCACCTTGCCGATGTCCAGCCCGGCCACTTCCGTACCCACCTCTGCCACGCGCAGCAGGTTGGTCGTGCCGCCCTGGCCAAATGGCATCCCGGCCGCGATGGTGATCTGGTCGCCCGGTGCGGCATAGCCTTCCACCAGCGCGGCGCGCGCGGCAGCCTCGACCATTTCGTCGACGCTCTGCACGTCCGGGCTGACAGTCGAATGCACCCCCCAGGTGATGGCCAGCCGACGCGCGATCTCCAGGTTCGGCGTGATGCTGACGATCGGCGCGCATGGCCGCTCACGTGCCGCGCGCAGCGCGGTGGCGCCGGACGACGTGTACGTCACCGTGGCCTTCGCGCCGATGATCTGCGTGACCTCGCGCAGCGCGGCGCAGATTGCGTCCTGGCGCGTGGAGAGCGGTGCCTCGTGCTGGGCGTCGATCATGTTGCGGTAGAGCGGATCGTTCTCGACCTCGGTGATGATGCGATTCATGATCGAGACAGCGGCCACCGGATGACGGCCATTGGCCGATTCGGCCGACAGCATCACGGCATCGGCGCCGTCATAGATCGCACTCGCCACGTCTGACGCTTCGGCGCGCGTCGGCACTGGCGAGTCGATCATCGACTCGAGCATCTGCGTGGCGATCACGATCGGCTTGCCGAGCTGGCGGCAGATGCGCAGGATGCGCTTCTGCACACCCGGCACGCGCTCGGGCGGCAGTTCCACGCCGAGGTCACCACGCGCGACCATCACTGCATCCGACACCCGTACGATTTCCTCAAGCTGCTGCAACGCGGCTGGCTTCTCGATCTTCGACAGCACGCCGGCACGCGTGCCGATCAGTTCGCGCGCTTCGAGGATGTCCGACGGGCGCTGCACGAACGACAGCGCAATCCAGTCGGCGCCAAGTTCCAGTGCGAAGGCCAGGTCCTTGCGATCCTTTTCGGTCAGCGCGGGGATCGGGATCACTGCGTCGGGCACGTTCACGCCCTTGCGGTCGGACAGCGTGCCATTGTTGGCCACGCGCGTGGTGATGCTGCCGCTGGCCACCGATTCGATGTTCAGGCGTACCTTGCCGTCGTCGATCAGCAGCGACTGGCCCGCGTTGGCGGCCTTGAACAGTTCGGGGTGGGGCAGGTAGACGCGCTTCGCATCGCCCGGCGTCGGGTCGCTGTCGAGGACGAACGTGTCGCCGGCGCTCACGGCCACCTTGCCGGCCGCGAACGTGCCGATGCGCAGTTTCGGGCCCTGCAGGTCGGCCAGGATCGCGATCGGACGGCCGGTCTCAGCTTCCACCTGACGCACGGCGTCATAGCGCGCGCGGTGGTCCTCGTGCGTGCCGTGGCTGAAGTTCAGCCGGAACACGTCGGCCCCGGCATCGAACAGTTGGCGGATGACCGCGATGTCCGTGCTGGCCGGGCCCAGTGTGGCCACGATCTTGGCTTTGCGCTGGCGTCTCATGAGTGTCTCCTCTCTTCCTCGTTCCTTGCAGGGCGCGATCAGATGATCAGGATCGCGCGGAAATCGTTCACGTTGGTACGGGTCGGGCCGGTGACAATCAGGTCGTCGATGCCGGCGAAGAATCCATACCCGTCGTTGTTGTCCAGATGCGCGCGGGCAGACAGGCCGCGTGCCACGGCGCGCGTCAGCGAATCGGGGCCAAGCAGCGCGCCGGCATTGTCTTCGGAGCCGTCGATGCCATCCGTGTCACAAGCGATCGCGTGCACGCCGGGCAGGCCGTCGAGCGACACCGCCAGCGACAGCAGGAACTCGGCATTGCGACCGCCACGGCCATTGCCTCGCACCGTCACCGTCGTCTCGCCGCCGGACAGGATCACGCACGGCTTCTCGAACGGCTGGCCATGCGCGACGATCTGGCGCGCGATCGCCGCGTGGACTTCGGCCACGTCGCGTGCTTCGCCTTCGATGCTGTCGGACAGGATGTGCGCGGTCAGGCCGAGTTCGCGTGCGCGTGCGGCGGCCGCTTCGAGCGACTGTTGGGCGCTTGCCAGCGTCACGTTGCGATGACCTTCGAAACGGGCGTCGCCGGGCTTCGGCGTTTCACCCGCGCCGCTCTCCAGATGCGCGCGCACGTTGGCGGGCACATCGATGTTGTACTTGGCGATGACCGCGAGCGCATCCGCGCAAGTGGTGGCGTCCGGCAGCGTTGGGCCGCTGGCGATCAGGGTGGGGTCATCGCCCGGAATATCGGAAATCAGCAACGTCTCGACACGCGCGGGTGCGCAGGCCAGAGCCAGGCGGCCACCCTTGAGCGCGGACAGGTGCTTGCGCACGCAGTTCATCTCGCCGATGCTCGCGCCGCTGCGCAGCAGCGCCTTGTTCACGGCCTGCTTGTCCGCCAGCGTGATGCCCGGCGCGGGTGCCGCGAGCAGGGCGGAGCCGCCACCGGAGATCAGGCACAGCACGAGGTCGTCGGCGGTCAGTCCCTGCACCAGTTCCACCATGCGCTGCGCGGCCTGCTGGCCCGCGGCGTCAGGCACCGGGTGCGCGGCCTCGACGACTTCGATGCGCTGGCAATCGGCGCCATGGCCATAGCGCGTGACCACCAGCCCCGACAGTTCGCCCTTCCAGTTCGCCTCTACTGCCTGCGCCATCGCGGCGGCGGCCTTGCCCGCGCCGATCACAACGGTGCGTCCCTTCGGCGGTTGTGGCAAATGCGGCGGCAGGCAATGCGTCGCGCTCACGGCCGAGACGGCCGTATCGAACAGATCGCGCAGCAGCGCGCGGGCTTGAGAAGCGTCGCGATAGTCGGGCGTGCCGGCCTGGCGCTGCGGCGACAGCAGGGCGGCGGTGGCGTCGGTGGCAAACATGTGGGTCCTGAAATGAAACGCAAGCAGAAAAACAAGGACAACAATCGACGCGGCCGCCCGCCGTCAGGCAGGGCGGCCGCGGGAGGGCTTACTTCGCGCCCTTGGCGATCTCGTGGTTCGACATGATTTCGATCGCGCGGCACAGTGCCGAGTGATCGAGCTTGCCGAAGCCGTTCGCGGCGCACGCGTTGAACAGCTCCTGAGCGGTCGACGTGTTCGGCAGCGATACGCCCAGCGCCTTGGCGCCTTGCAGCGCCAGGTTCAGGTCCTTCTGGTGCAGTTCGATGCGGAAGCCCGGATCGAAGGTGCGCTTGACCATGCGCTCGCCATGCACTTCCAGGATGCGCGAAGCCGCGAAGCCACCCATCAGCGCCTGACGCACCTTTGCCGGATCGGCACCAGCCTTCGACGCGAACAGCAGCGCTTCGGACACGGCCTGGATGTTCAACGCCACGATGATCTGGTTGGCCACCTTGGTGGTTTGGCCGTCGCCGTTGCCGCCCACCAGCGTGATGTTCTTGCCCATCAGTTCGAACAGCGGCTTGACCTGATCGAACGCTTCCGCCGGGCCACCGACCATGATCGTCAGCGTTGCGGCCTTGGCGCCCACTTCACCACCCGACACCGGTGCGTCAAGGTACGAGGCGCCGAGCTTGTTGATGCGCGCGGCGAAGTCCTTCGTGGCGATCGGCGAGATCGAGCTCATGTCCACGACGATCTTGCTGTAGCTGGCTTCCTTGCCGGCTGCCTTGAAGGCGGCGGCAACACCCTTTTCGCCGAACAGCACGGCTTCGACGTGCGGGGTGTCCGGCACCATCACGATCACGATGTCGGCACGCTTGGCCACTTCCTCGGCGCTGGTGCAGACGGTGACGCCTGCGTCCACCAGGAACTGCGGTGCCGGGTTCACGTCATGCACGAACAGCGTGTGGCCAGCGGCGCGCAGGTGACCCGCCATCGGCGCGCCCATGATGCCCAGGCCGATAAAGCCGACGTTGCGTTGGTTTGCCATGTTTGTCTCCAGTCAGTAGAAAGAATTCGATTCGGATTTCAGCGGAACGCCGGCTCAAACGCCGTGCGCCGCGCGCCAGCCCAGGCCGGCTTCGGTGGTGGTCTTCGGCTTGTATTCGCAGCCGATCCAGCCCTGGTAGCCGATCTCGTCGAGGAAGCGGAATAGGTACTGGTAATTGATCTCGCCGGTGCCGGGCTCGTTGCGGCCGGGGTTGTCGGCAAGCTGCACGTGCTTGATCTTCGGCAGGTTGGCGCGGATCGTATTGGCGATCTCGCCCTCCATGCGCTGCATGTGATAGATGTCGTACTGCACGTAGAGGTTGGGCGCGTTGACCTGACCAATCAGGTCGATCGCCTGCTGCGTGCGCGACAGGAAGAAGCCGGGGATGTCGAACGTGTTGATCGGTTCGACCAGCAGATCGATATGTTCCTGCGCCAGCGCATTGGCCGCGAAACGCAGGTTTTCCACCAGCGTTTCCTGCGCCTGTTCGCGCTTCACGTTCTGCGGCAGGATGCCGACCAGGCAGTTCAACTGGCGCACGCCCAGTACCTTCGCGTACTTGATGGCTTCGCCCACGCCGTCCTGGAATTCGCCCACGCGGTCCGGGTGGCAGGCGATACCGCGTTCACCCGCTTCCCACTTTCCGGCGGGCAGGTTGTGCAGCACGAGGTCGAGCTGGAAGCGGTTCAGGCGATCGGCGATCTGGTCGGCGTGAAACGCGTACGGAAACAGGAACTCCACGCCACGGAATCCGGCGCGGGCGGCGGCCTCGAAGCGGTCCAGGAAGCCGACTTCATTAAACAGCATCGTCAGGTTTGCTGCGAGCTTTGGCATTGTTTGTCTCTCTCGGTGTCTGGGAAAAACCGCCACACCCACCCCGGTGGAGCGGGGCAGGGTGGCGTACTACGGGGAAGCGGTACTCAGTACTCAGGCCGTGGTCTCTTCGACCAGGATCGCCGAATCGGCGTCCACGGCATCCTCGAGGTCCTCGATCGGCTCGAACTCGTTGATGTTGTCGATCTCGGTACCCATCGCGATGTTGGTGACGCGCTCGAGGATCACCTCGACCACTACCGGTACCGAGAACTCGGCCATCAGGTCGCGCGCTTCGGCAAAGGCCGGTGCGATGTCTTCGGGCTTGAACACGCGGATTGCCTTGCAGCCGAGACCTTCCACGACCTTCACGTGGTCCACGCCATAGCCTTCCAGCTCGGGCGCGTTGATGTTGTCGAACGCGAGCTGCACGCAGTAGTCCATCTCGAAGTTGCGCTGCGCCTGACGGATCAGGCCCAGGTACGAGTTGTTCACCACCACGTGGATGTACGGCACCTTGAATTGCGCGGCCACGGCCAGTTCCTCGATCATGAACTGGAAGTCGTAGTCACCCGAGATCGCCACGATGTCCGAGTTCGGCGAGGCGGTCTTCACGCCGATGGCGGCGGGAATGGTCCAGCCCAGCGGGCCTGCCTGGCCGCAGTTGATCCAGTGGCGCGGCTGGTTCACGGACAGGAACTGCGCGGCGGCGATCTGCGACAGGCCGATCGTCGTCACGTAGCGCACGTCGCGCGGGAAGTACTGGTTCATCTCGCGGTACACGCGCTGCGGCTTGACCGGCACGTTGTCGAAGTCGCTCTTGCGCTTCATCGTGCGGCGGCGCTTCTGCACGTCGGCCACCCACGCCTTGCGGCACGGCAGGCGGCCGGCCATCTTCATTTCGCGGGCCACTTCGACGAACTGTTCCAGTGCGGCCTTGGCGTCCGAGACGATGCCGAGGTCAGGGCCGAACACGCGACCGATCTGCGTGGGCTCGATGTCGACGTGCACGAACTTGCGGCCCTTGGTGTAGACGTCGACGCTGCCGGTGTGACGGTTGGCCCAGCGGTTGCCGATGCCCATCACGAAGTCCGAGGCGAGCAGCGTGGCGTTGCCGTAACGGTGCGAGGTCTGCAGGCCCACCATGCCGGCTTGCAGCGGGTGGTCGTCGGCCAGCACGCCCCAGCCCATCAGCGTGGGCACCACGGGCACATTGACCAGCTCGGCGAACTCGACCAGCAGTTCCGACGCGTTGGCGTTGATCACGCCGCCGCCGCAGACGATCAGCGGACGCTCGGCCTGGTTCAGCATCGAGATGGCCTTCTCGATCTGGGCGCGCGAGGCGGCCGGCTTGTACGGTTGCAGCGGTTGGTACGTTTCGGGATCGAATTCGATCTCGGCCACCTGCACGTCGAACGGCAGGTCGATCAGCACCGGACCCGGGCGGCCCGAACGCATCAGGTGGAACGCCTGCTGGAACACCTGCGGCACCAGCGCCGGCTCACGCACGGTCACGGCCCACTTGGTCACCGGCTTGGCGATCGACTCGATATCGACGGCCTGGAAATCTTCCTTGTACAGACGGGCGCGCGGCGCCTGGCCGGTGATGCAGAGAATGGGGATCGAATCCGCCCAGGCCGAGTACAGGCCCGTGATCATGTCCGTGCCGGCGGGGCCCGACGTGCCGATGCAGAGGCCGATGTTGCCCGGCTCGGCACGGGTGTAGCCCTCGGCCATGTGCGAGGCGCCTTCCACGTGGCGCGCCAGCAGGTGGCGGATCGAGCCGGCACGGCGCATGGCCGAGTAGAACGGGTTGATGGCGGCGCCGGGCACGCCGAACGCGGTGGTGATGCCTTCCTTTTCCAGTACGGCGATGGCCGCGTCGACTGCTCTCATCTTCGGCATGTCTGTCTCCAATACGATTCAAAACAATGGGTGGGATTTGTTCTGGGTCTGATGCTATGCCCGCACCGGCCTGTGGATAAACAGAAGGGAGATCAGTTGATTCGATACTTGCGGTTAGTAATGCCGCAGCATCGAGCGTCGAATGTGAGCGATGCAGTATGTGTTCGAGACCTTCGCCGGATCCCCCATGGCGAGGGGTTCGGCGCAATCTGGTGCCGTCGCGGGCTTTCGGTCGCGCCGCCATCGGGCCAAAATGACAGGTTTGGAATCGCCCTTGCTCTGTCATGTACTCGCGGCTGCCGACCACCTACGAATTGATTGAAGCGCTCCAGGCCTCTCCGCAGGCCGGACCGGCCGCCGAGAGCCGTCTGGCCACGGTGTTGTGGGCCGGCTTTGTCCTGGCGCTGGTACCGATGCTGGTCGCCGGCGGCGCGCTGGTGTGGTGGCACCGGGTGCTTGCGCAGGTGCCGCCGGCGTGGCTTCCGCAGGCTTTTCACGTGCTGCTGGCCGTTTGCGGGGTGTTCTACGTCGGCGCATGGGTGATCAGGCTGCTTGATCGCCGTGCTGCGTTGCAGCATCCGCTTCGCTGGCTGACGCGTCGGCTCGATACCCAAAGCGAGGTCGAGAACGCGCTGCTGTTACGCCTTGGCCGCATTCCTGCGCTCCAGCTCCGCGCCCGCCAGCGTCGCGTGGTGCTGCAGGCACGGCTCTGGGACGCCAGCGCCCGCACCATGGCGCTGGTCCTGGCCATCGGGCCCGCCGCAGTGATCCTGGCCGACGGTGTGGCGGTCATGGCACCCGGCGGCGTCCCGGCGCTCGTGGCGATCTACGGCGCAGTGTTGGTGGCTGGATGCGCCCTGGCGTTGTTCGCCCAGTTGCAATGCAGCGCCCCGCTGCGCCGGCTGGCCCACGTGCTGGGTGAAGCGGCGGAAATCAACGAGGCCGTGAACCGGCAGCGTCAGCCGTAGCGGTCGTCCAGTGCCGGGCTTCCGGGGCGTGACGATCGGTGGGCCGGATGGGCGTCATAGCGCCCCGGGGATGCGCGATATGGCTCCAATGCCTCACAATGTGCCGGCAGGAGACATTTAGCTGGGCTGGCATGGACAAACTCAAACAGATCGAAGCATTCATCGCCGTGGTCGAACACGGCAGCATGGCCGCCGCCGCGCTGACGCAGAACGTCACGCCGGTCATGATCGGCCGGCGCATCAACGCGCTGGAGGCACGCATCGGCGTCAAGCTGCTGCATCGCTCCACGCGCCGCATTGTGGTGACCGAGCAGGGCGCCGCGTTCATGGAGCAGTGCAAGAAGGCGCTGGCCGACCTGGACCGCGCCGAGATGCTGATTGCCGAAGGCAAGCACAAGGCCACCGGTCACCTGATCGTGTCGGCACCGGCCGCATTCGGGCGCAAGCACGTGGCGCCGCACGCGCCGGCCTTTCTCGCCGCCAATCCCGAGGTGCAGATTTCATTCAACCTGACCGACCGCGTGGTGGATCTGGTGCGCGAGGGCTATGACGTCGGCATCCGCATCGGGGGCGCGATCGACCCGAACTTCGTGGCGATCAAGCTGGCGACCAACAAGCGCGTTGTATGCGGCACGCCCGCGTACTTTGCCAGGCACGGCGTGCCGCACACGCTCGAGGATCTGGAGAAGCACAACTGCCTCGCGTTCAACCTGCAAGGCGGGCAGCAGCGTGGCTGGTACTTCCAGCAAAACGGTAAGACCGTGACGGTGCGCGTGAACGGCAATCTCGACTGCAACGACGGCGAGCTATTGCATCGCTGGACTGGCGAGAGCCTGGGACTGGGCTGGCGTTCGACGTGGGAGATCCTGCCGCAACTGGAAAGTGGGGAGTTGATCACGGTACTCGACGAGTACGCGCTGCCGGATTACGACATCCTCGCGGTGTACCCTCAGCAGCGGCCGGTGCCGGCCAAGATCCGCTTCTTCATCGAGCACTTGAAACAGGCGTTTGCAAAGCCGGGGTATTGGAGCGGCAGGGTCTGAGGGGTTTGAAGCGTTGGCGCTCCGGCGCTCTGGCGCCGTCAGCGCGGAACCAGGTCCGCAAAACTGGATCCCCAAAAGAAAAAGCCCGCAGCCATTGCGGTCTGCGGGCGGTCCTTCTTGCGAAGGACGGGGAGAGCTCATGAAGTGCGCCCCCGCAACTCCATGGCGAGGTGAATATTGCGCCTCTCCCGCTTCTTCGTCCTTGACTCCGATCAAGCCTATCGCATTCGCTCCGAACGTCAGGCCAGCAACGCGGCCACCAGGTCCTTGCCACGTGCTGCCGCCGGTACTTCCTCGAAGTGCAGAGCGGCCTCCACATGCGCCAGATGCTCGACCATCAGCTTCACGGCAAGTTCGGCATCGCCCGCGCGCGCGGCGTCGATAAAGGCGCGGTGCTCGTCCGATGAACACGTCGCATCGCGGCGGCTCTGGTAGAGCATCGTGATCACGGCGCTGCGCATCGACAGTTCGCGCATGATGCCGGTCATCACGCTGTTGCCCACCACCTCGGCCAGCACGATATGGAAATCGCCCAGCAGCCGGGTACGCGTCTGGGCATCATTGCCGCCCAGCGACTTGCGTTCGGCGGTCAGGTGTTTCTCGATGCGCTTGTAGTCGGCAGGCGTGGCCTTGGCGACGAACTCGCGCGCCAGTGCCGCCTCCAGGATGCGCCGCACCGTGAACACCTCGCGTGCTTCTTCCGCGCTGGGCTTGGCCACGAACGCGCCCTTGTCCGGCACGATCTGGATGACCTTGTCCTTGGACAGCATCAGCAGCGCGGCGCGAACCTTGGTGCGGCTGACACGATAGACGCTGGCCAGCGCCTCCTCGCGCAGCTTGGTGCCGGGCGGCAGGCGGTGCGAGACGATGGCGGCGACGATATCGTCGGCAATCGCCTCGGCGGTCATGTCTGGATCGATATGCTCGGGCATGGTGTCGCGCGTCGCCTGGCAGGCCAGCGCGGAGAGTGGGATGTGCGTGATTCTAGCGCCCCGAGGCCACCCCCGGCAGCGGCGTCGGTACCGGGACTTCCCCGGAGCCATGCTCATGCACCGTCAGCCCTTCCTCCAGCTCACCTGCCGGGATCGTGCCATTGAGCACGCCGTGGGCCCGTTCGCGGTCGATGTCGCGCTCCCAGGCGGCCACCACCACCGTGGCTACGCAGTTGCCAATCAGGTTGCCCACCGCGCGGGCGATGCCGATAAACCAGTCCACCGACAGCACCAGCACCAGGCCGATGGCGGGGATCGCCGGATGGGCGGAGAGTGTCGCGGCCAGGATCACGATCGCTGAACCGGGAATGCCGTGCGCGCCCTTCGACGTGACCAGTGCCACGGCCAGGATGCCGAGCAGGTCGCCCAGCGCCAGCGGCGTGTTGGTGGCCTGCGCGATGAACACCGCGGCAAGCGTCAGGTAGATCGAGAATGCATCGAGGTTGAATGAGTAGCCGGTGGGAATCACCAGGCCGACCACCGACTTGCGGATGCCCATGTACTCGAGCTTCTTCATCACCTGCGGCAGCACGCTGTCGGACGACGCTGTGCCCAGCACCACCAGCAACTCGGCACGCAGGTAGCGAATCAGCTTCAGCACCGAGAAGCCGCACAGCCGCATGATCAGCCCCAGCACGCCGACCACGAAGATCACCACCGCGCCGTAGAACAGGATCACCAGGAACCCGAGTTGCTTGAGCGAGCCGATGCCGTACTTGCCCACGGTGAACGCCACCGCGCCCAGCACGCCCAGCGGCGCCAGCTTGATGATGAAGCCCATCATCTTGAACAGCGTGTGCGAGAACGTGTCGATCAGCCTGACCAGCGGCCGGCCGGATTCGCCCACGACGGACAGCGCGCAGCCGAACAGGATCGAGACCAGCAGCACCTGTAGTACGTCTCCACTGGAGAACGCGCCCATGATCGTGTTCGGAATCAGCTTGAGCAGGAAATCGACCATGCCCGCGCTCTTCACCTTGTCGGCGGATTCGATGTAGGCCGACATGGCTGAGATATCCAGCGAACGCGGATTCACATTCATGCCGGTGCCCGGATGGAACACGTAGGCCAGCACCACGCCCAGCGCCAGCGCGATGGTCGTGACCACCTCGAAATAGACCACGGCCTTGATGCCGACGCGCCCGACCTTCTTCAGCTCACCGGCGCCGCAGATGCCAGCCACGACCACGCAGAACACGATGGGGCCGATCAGCATCTTGATCAGCTTGATGAAGGCATCGCCCAGCGGCTTGAGCTTGGCGGCGAACTCGGGAAAGAACAGCCCGAGCAGGGTGCCGATCACCAGCGCGATCAGCACCTGACCGAACAGGGAGCGGGTGAATCGGGTGTGCAGGCGTGCACCAGCGGCGCGCTGCGAGGGTACGGCTTGCTGCATTGTTGTCTCCGTGCCGGGCGCGGTCCAGATGAGACGTCTTTGCGTCGCTGGCCGGCCCTGATCTGATTCAGGACTACCTGCCGTCACATGGCGCGGGAGAGCGGATGCGCGGCGGGCCTGGCATCACCACGGGAAATCGGCCCGAGAGCCATATCCCGCGCGGAAAGCCCCCCTGTTGAGGCGGAATCCACGCAATCCACTTGTCCGGACCGGATTGTCCGCAGCGGATTGTTGGTGCGTGGAGGCCAATATAGTGCATATCATTTTTGTATGCAATTTTTGAATTCACTGTGCTAACATGAATCGCACAGAATAGAGCTACGGCACCGGGCGCCCGCCTTGACTGGCCCTCCCGCCAGGATTTCCTCGACCGAGCTCACGCACCACCAGCAGGAGAGACACACACATGGCAGCAACCCCTACGCCGTTGTCCGCTGAAACCGGCACGCGCATCATGACCTGGGCCGACGCCCTGGCCGTTCATACCGATCAGCCCGGCATCCTTACCCGCACCTATCTGACCGAGGCCCATCACGGCGCCGCCGCGCTGCTGACCGAATGGATGGAAGCCGCGGGCATGACCGTGCGCCGCGACGCAGCCGGCAACGTGATCGGCCGCTATGAAGGCACGACGCCAAACGCTCCGGCGTTGCTGACGGGTTCCCACTTCGACACCGTGCGCGACGCCGGTCGCTACGACGGCAACCTCGGCGTGATCCTGCCGATCGCCTGTGTGGCCGAGTGGAACCGCCAGGGCAAGCGCTTTCCGTTTGCGCTCGAAGTGGTCGGGTTTGCCGAGGAAGAGGGCGTGCGCTTCAAGGCCACGCTGTTGGGCAGCCGCGCCATCGCGGGCACGTTCGATACCAATGTGCTCGACAACGTCGATGACTCGGGCAAGACCATGCGCGAAGTGATGCGCGCGGCCGGGTTCGATGCCGGGCAACTGCCCGCCGCGAAGCACGATCGCAGCCAGGTGCTGGCCTTCATCGAGGTTCACATCGAGCAAGGTCCGGTGCTGCTGAACGAAGGCCTGCCCGTGGGCGTGGTTACCGCCATCTCCGGCGCCACGCGCTTCATCGTCGAACTGGAAGGCCTGGCCGGCCATGCCGGCACGGTGCCGATGGATATGCGCCGCGACGCCGCGATGGCCGGCGCGGAGATCGGCCTATTCATCGAGAAGCGCTGCGGCGGCAAGCCGGGCCTGGTTGGCACGGTCGGCCAGTTCAACGTGCCGAACGGTGCCACCAACGTGGTTCCGGGTCGCGCGGTGTTTTCCATCGATATCCGCGCTGGCGATGACGCCGAGCGCGAGGCCGCCGTCAACGACGTGCTGGCCGAAATCGAACGTGTTTGCGCGCGCCGCAACGTGCGCTCGCAGATCCGCAAGACGCACGAAGCCGCCAGCGTTCCGTGCGCGCCGTGGCTGCAGTCCCAATGGGCCGCGGCAGTGGAGCGCCAGGGCGTGCCCGTGCGTCACCTGCCCTCCGGCGCGGGCCATGACGCCATGGCCATTGCCGCCATCGCCGATGTGGCCATGCTGTTCGTTCGCTGCGGCAACGGCGGCATCAGCCATCACCCCACCGAAACCATGACGTCGGAAGACGCCCAGACGGCCGCGCGTGTGTTCGCCGATTTCGTCGAGCACTTCCATCGCCCCCAATAAGCGCCGCCATCGGCGTCGCCCCGAAAACTCCAGAGATAACGAAGATGACCGCACGAGACAACATGAATCCCGTTGAAACCACGCTGACGCAATATATCGACCAACACCGCCCGCAACAGGAAGCGTTCCTGGCCGGGCTGGTCAAGGTGCCGTCGGACAACCCCCCCGGCGATTGCGACGCCCATGGCAAGCGCGCCAAGGAACTGCTCGAAGGGCTGGGATTCAAGGTCGAGGCCCACAAGGTGCCCGAAGACAAGGTCCGTGCAGCCGGCATGATCAGCGCGACCAACCTGTTGGTGCGCAAGACGTTCGGCAACGGTGGACCGACCATCGCGATGAACGCCCACGGTGACGTGGTGCCTCCGGGCCTGGGCTGGACCAAGGACCCGTACGGCGGCGAGATCGCAGACAGCGAACATGGCCCGGTGATGTTCGGCCGTGGCGTGGCCGTGTCGAAGTCGGACTTCGCCACCTACGCCTACGCTGTGCTGGCGCTTCAGGAAGCCGAGAAGCAGGGCGCGAAGCTGAACGGCACCGTCGAACTGCAGTTCACCTATGACGAGGAAACCGGTGGCGACATCGGTCCGAAGTTCCTGCTCGACGAAGGCCTGACCAAGCCCGACTACGCAATCTCGGCCGGCTTCTCGTACGGCATTACGTCGGCCCACAACGGCTGCCTGCACGTGGAAGTCACGGTCAAGGGCAAGCAGGGCCACGCCGCCATGCCGCACACTGGCGTGGACGCGATTGAGGCTGCCACGCACATCCTGCAGGCGATCTACGGCCTGCGGGCCGAACTGGCCACGCGCAAGAGCAAGGTGCTCGGCATCGACACCGCCACGCTGAACGTCGGCCTGATCAAGGGTGGCATCAACACCAACGTGGTGCCTGACCTGGTCACGTTCCGCGTTGACCGCCGCATGATTCCGGAAGAGATCGGTTTCGACGCCGAAGGCGAGCTCCGCGCCGTCGTGGAGAAGGCCGCCAAGGAGCGTCCGGGCATCGAGGTGAAGGTAGAGCGCATCATCCTGGCCGAACCGCTGTCGGAACTGCCGGGCGTGGAGAAGCTGATCGGTGCCCTGAAGCAACGCGCCGAGTCGGTCTTCGGCGTGGAGATCCCGGTGCAGGGCGTGCCGCTCTACACCGACGCGCGCCACTACACTAGCCGTGGCATCCCGACCGTGCTGTACGGCGCCGGCCCGCGCACGCTGATGGAAGCCCGCGGCCACAACTCGGACGAGAACCTGCGTCTGAACGACCTGAACCGTGCCACCAAGGTCGTGGCGCTGGCACTGTCGGACCTGATGGCCTGAACAAGACGCGCCCCCGCGAACTGTAGTACCCCTTGGTTGTGATGATGGCCCGCGAGACACTCGTCCGCGGGCCTTTTTTCATTCGGCGGCGGCGTCGTCCGGCACGGCCAGGCTTACCAGCCATCGCCGCACGATCTGCTCTTCCTCGGCGGTGAGCCCGGCGCGCAGTCGCTTGTCGGCTTCCCGCGCGCGTACCTTGCACTCGGCCAGCAACGTCTGCCCGCTCTCCGTCAGCGCGATCGTCTGGATGCGGCCGTGCACCGGATGAGGCTGACGCACGATCGCGCCCATCTTCTCCAGGTTGTTCATGATCACGCTGACCGTCTGCGGGGTCAGCATCGCCAGCCGCGCGACGTCGGCACCGGAAATGCCGGGGTAGGCGCCGAGCATCGTCAGTACGAAGAACTGCGGCAGGGTCACGCCAAGATCGGCCAGCAGGCGTTCCATGTTCAGGCGATTGGCCGCGCTGGCCTGCCGCAGCAGGTACGCCAGATAGCCGCTCTCGCCGCGCTTGCCTTCACCGGGTGCGGGAATCCGCGCCGCTTCCTCCGCGTCCGCCTTCTTCCCTTTGTTTTTCCCTTTGGATGACAGGGTCTTTCCCATAATGTCAGAGCTCTTACATTAATCTTCGAACTCTGACATCTTATCGCAAGGAACCAGTCATGGATTTCCAGACCTTCACGAAATCGGCGCCCGACGTCTACGCGGCGCTGAGCGGTGTGAGCAAGGCGGTGGAAGCGGCAGGGATGGACAAAGCGCTGACGGAGCTGCTCAAGCTGCGCGTCTCGCAGATCAACGGCTGCGCGTTCTGCCTGCAGTTCCATCTGAACATTGCGCGCAAACTCGATATCGACCCGCGCAAGTTCGACCTGCTGGCGGGCTGGCGCGACGCGGGCATCTACACAGCGCGTGAAGCCGCGGCGCTGGGCTGGGCCGAGGCGCTGACGTCCATGAACGATCCCGCCGCGCGAGATGCGGCCTTCGCCACCGCGCGGACGGTGTTCAGCGAGCAGGAACTGATGCTGCTGGCGGCCGCGATTGCGTCGATCAATGCCTGGAACCGCATTGCGGTCGGCCTGCATTTCGCGCCGCCGCCGGCCGCGCCCGGGGGCCGGCCATGAACGGCGGCACCGTGGAGCGGATCGAGATCCGCGGCATCGATACGCCCGACGACGTGGCTGCGGCGTTTCCCTTGATGCGCCAGTTGCGCCCGCATCTGCAGGACGCGAACGAGCTGGTCACGCGTTGGCAGCGGCAGACCGGCGACGGCTACCGTCTGGTCGGCCTGTGGGACGACGGCCAGTTGGTGGCGCTGGCTGGCTACCGGTACGCGGAAAACCTCGTCTACGGGTCGTACTGCTATGTCGACGATCTGGTCACTGACGTCGCCACGCGCAGCGGTGGGTACGGCCAGATGCTGATGGACTGGCTGAAGACAGAAGCGCACGCGCAGGGATGCGCGCGGCTGGTGCTGGACACGCCGCTCGACAATGTGCTCGGCCACCGCTTCTACTACCGCAACGGCCTGCTGGCCCGGGCGCTACGGTTCAACTACGTGTTCGACTGAGTGAGTCGATCACCGGCGCCGAATTCATGGGCGAACTGGGCCGAGTTCATCGGCCGACCATACCTCCCAGACATGACCACATTGCTACACCTGAACGTCAGCCCGCGCGGCGAACGATCACACAGCCGGCGGGCTGGGTCCGTCGTACGCGAACGGCTGGCGGCGCGTCGCGGACCGCTGATCGTAATCGAACGCGATCTCGGTGCCGAGCCGCTGCCGCCCATCGACGCGGCGTTCACCGACGCGAATCTTGCCGTGGCGGCCGGCGGTGACGAGCAGGCCCCAGCGCTGAAGCTCTCCGAGCGCCTGATTGCGGAGCTCGAGTCTGCGGACATGGTGCTGATCACCACGCCGATCCACAATTTCACGGTGCCGGCCACGCTCAAGACGTGGATCGACCTGGTCGTGCGGCCGGGGCGGACCTTCCGGAGCACGCCGCAAGGCAAGCAGGGCCTGCTGCGAGACCGTCCGGTGCTGGCCCTGGTGGCCTGCGGTGGCGCGTTCCATGACAGACCCGGCAGTCAGCAGGATTTCTTCACGCCGTACCTGAAGTACGTGCTGGGGACGATTGGCCTGTCGCGCGTCGAGGTTCTGCGCATGGAGAACATGAATCGCGGCTCCGACCCGGTGGCGCGCAGCTTTGACCACCTTCGCGCCTGGTGCGAAGCCGCCGTGCCCGCGATGGTGGACTGATGTGGACTGACGCCGCAAAGGCGACCGGTCAGTCAATCAGTTGGGGATCGTCGCGTCTCCGACGCCAAGCGGGCGCTGCATCAGCAGGGTGTCGATCCACTGACCGTGCTTGAGACCGACCGATTCCAGCCGCCCGACGGTACGGAATCCCAGCCGCTCGTGCACGGCCACGGAACCGGCGCCCTCGCCGGATGCGGTCAGCGCCACCACGGCCACCATCTGACGCCACGGCCCGGTCTCGCAGCGCGTGATCAGTTCGGCCAGCAGCGCGCGGCCCAGCCCTTCGCCGGTATGGCGATGGTCGATATAGATCGAATCCTCGATGGCGTAGCGGTAGGCGCTGCGAGCGCGATAACTCGACGCATAGGCATAGCCAAGGATCTCGCCATCGCGTTCGGCGACGATATACGGCAGGCCCTTCTTGAGGACCTCGCCGAACCGGTGCCGCATCTCGTCGACGGTCGGCGCCACTTCCTCGAACGAGGCGCGGCCGTGTTGCACGTGGTGGGCGTAGATGGCGTGGATCGCCGGGACGTCGTCAGTGGTGGCGTCGCGCAGCCGGTAAGGCTTGCGCGCGATGGTGGGGAGGGCGGACACGTTGGATTCCGAAGGAGACTCTGAGGGGTCAATCTGCCATGGCACGTCGTCGCTGGCCATGGTTCAGCGATAGGCCGGGTCTCGCATGATGCGTGCCAGCCAGCAATCGTTGCCTGGCCGTTGCCTGGCCGTTGCCGCGTGCGGTTGTATATAGTGCGGGTAGTTCAACACAGACTGCCGGAACAGGCCGAAGGAAGCCGTCATGATCACGATCTACCATAACCCCCGCTGCTCGAAGTCGCGCGAAACGCTCGCGCTGGTCGAATCGGCAGCGCAGCGCCTGGGCGAACCGGTGGAGATCGTGGAATACCTCAAGACACCGCCGTCGCTCGCCACGCTGCGCCAGCTCCACACGATGCTGGGCCTGCCGGTGCGCGCCATGATCCGCGATGGCGAAAGCGCCTACAAGGAGCTGGATCTTGCCGATCCCGGCCTGACCGACGCCGAACTGCTGGCCGCCGTGGCCGACAACCCGATTCTGTTGCAGCGACCGGTGGTGGTCCGCAACCGCCGCGCGGCGATCGGGCGTCCGCCCGAGAACGTGGCCCAACTGCTGGGTTGAGCGCCAGTTTTCCACCCCTGAAATAGAACCGGCCCCCACCAGAGGTGGAGGCCGGCCGGTCAGACAGGGATTGTGCTTCAGACGGGGCCGTTCAATTGACGCCCAGCCAGTGCATGACCTCCTGACCGAAAGAGATTCCTGCCAGGACGACCAACAGCACGACCGCCGTGACCGCGCTCACGTAGATCGTCGCCTGGGCGACTTCCGCATCTTCCGTGACGGAATGGTAGTGCGTGACGATATCGGTATGCGCACCAGGACGGTGCGGCCAGTGCAACCGGCCGGAAAGATCCTTGAGATGAAGATCGGGATGGAATCGCATGGCCACACCTCCTCGGCGCACCGTCAGGGATCGCTGGCGGACACAGGCGCCGCGAACGCTCACGCCACCTCACGCCACCAATTGCACGCTTCTACTATAGGTGACGTTTGCCATGCTATCGATGCGGCACGGATCAAACAGGTGTTGGTTGCCGCACCAAGGCGGTGCGCCTGTTTGGCCTCAAATGCACCGAAAGCGATCCAACATTCACACTGCGGGTTTGGGATCGCTTTCCGATGTGTCCGCCGCCGGGGGCAGGGCAGCCAGGGCGGCTTCCCGCGCGCGCAGTTCGGTCAGCATGTTGCAGAACAGCGCCCCTTGCTCGAGCGCGTCGTCGAGCGCCACGTGCGTATGGGGCAGCGGATCGTGCCAATGGGCGGGAAAGGCCGCCTTGACCGCTTTACGGTAGGGCAGCCCGGTCAGCGCGAAGCCGACGGTCTTGATGTCGAGCGCGGCCCAGCCGAAGGGTGACCGGCCTACGAACCGCATCATGTACCAGAACACCCATGTGAAATCGAAGCCGGCTGGGAACGCGACGAACACCGGCTTGCCGGGCAGGCTTTCGACCCATTCGACGTAATGCGGCATGGCGTCCTCGGGGCGTTGCAGGTCACGCCGGCACGCCGCCCAGGCTTCGGGCTGCGTCTTCCACCATTGCATCTGTACAGGATGACCGGCCGCGCCGGGCAAGGTCTCCAGGTTCGCGGAGAACGTGCCGACAACAGTCTTGTCTGCCAGCATCGCCACCGATGCGAAAGACAGCATCGAGTGTGGGCCCGGGATCGGGCCGTCGGCCTCCACGTCGGTACTGACGTAGATCTCGGGACGCGTGTCCGGCGCCTGTTTTTTCGCCATGGGTCAGGCCACGTCGATCAGGTGATCGGCCACGAACGGATTGTTGCGACGCTCCTCGCCGAACGTGGAGACCGGGCCGTGACCCGGCACGAACGTCACGTCGTCACCCAACGGCCAGAGCCGGGTGCGGATCGAGCGGATCAGATCCGCGTGGTTGCCGCGCGGGAAGTCGGTGCGCCCGATCGAGCCGGCGAACAACACATCGCCGACGATGGCGAGCTTGTTGGGGCGCGAGAAAAACACGACGTGGCCCGGCGTATGGCCCGGGCAGTGATAGACCTCTAGCGTCTCGTTGCCGAACGTGACCGTGTCGCCGTTCTCGAGCCAGCGGTCCGGCTCGAACGCCTCGGGATGCCCAAAGCCGAATCGCCGCGTCTGCTCGGGCAGTTGCTCGATCCAGAAGCGTTCCTCCTGCTGCGGCCCCTCGATCGGAATGCCGAGCTGGCGCGATAGCGTCGCGGCGCCGGCGCAGTGATCGACGTGCCCGTGCGTCAGAAAGATCTTCTCCAGCGTGACGCCTTGCTCCTTGACCGCCGAGAGGATGCGGTCGAGATCGCCACCGGGATCGCAAACGGCCGCGCGCTGCGTGGTCTCGTCGATCAGTAGCGAACAGTTTTGCTGGAAGGGCGTGACGGGGATCAGGAGGGCTTTCATTTGTGCTTGTTGCGGCATATTTTGAGGCTGGACACCCGCCTCGGCAGGTGGGTCATTGTAGCCGCGTCATGCGTGCGTCATCGCTCGGTCATCGACCCCGATACGTGCGATGCCACACAGAAAGTGCAGCATAAGCCGTGCACGCTCCATCGAAAACCCGTCCCGGGGTATCCGGCGCAATCCCTTGCCACGCCGTGGATTGCGGGGAATTGACATCAGTTTAAGCACCTTTTGATTAAGTTTCGTAACAAAATCAAGGCACTAGCTTCAATACGACTCTGTTAGACTGCGCGCCTATGTTTAGCCAGCCCGCACTCCGCCCGGAGTCCGTGCGCACGATAGCGCCCGGCTCCACACGCTTCCTTCGTCAATGCGCGATCATCGTATCGGCGTTGGTGATGGCCGCGTGCGCGACGCCGCCGGGCGGCGACACCGAGAACGCATCGACGCAAGGCGCGATCCCGACCAAGTCCGCACGGTCGAAGTCCGGCACGAACGCGCCGGCGACGGCCAAGTCCGACGATCGCGGTAGCTGGAACCTGTTCGGCCTCGATGAAGGCGCGCCGGCGCAATCGTCGATCGACGGCCTGCGCGCGGACATGGGTACGTTCGAGCAGCGTGGCACGGCATCCTGGTACGGCAAGGGCTTTCACGGCCGCAAGACCGCCAATGGCGAACGCTTCGACATGCGCGCCATGACGGCGGCTCACCCGACCCTGCCGCTAGACAGCTGGGTGCTGGTGCGCAATCTCAGCAACAACAAGGTGGCCGTGGTGCGGATCAACGACCGTGGCCCCTATCATGGCAACCGGATCCTCGACCTGTCGTACGCGGCAGCCAAGCGTCTGAGCTTCGTCAATAGTGGCTCGACCAAGGTGGAAATCCGCCGGCTGTCCCGCACCGAAGTGGCGGCCCTGGGCCCAGAGATCGAGGCGGGTGGCACCGAGGCCGGCGACGGCAGCGGCGCCGACGAGATGCCAGATACCGCCAATGCGCTGGTGCCGGCGAAGTCGAAGGCCAAGAAGTCCACGGTCAAGCGCAAGCGCCCCTGATCCGCGATGCAGGCCGGCCGGATCGATCCTCTCGCTCCCCGCTCAACCGCCCGCCTGCAGCCCCCCTCCCAATTCAGATTTTTCTCACTCAGCACGCTGCGCGAGCGCGAGCTGGTAGAGCGCATCCGTCTTCGCGCCGGTGATCGCGGCCGCCAGTTTTGCGGCGCGCTTGGCTGGCAGCTCGGCCAGCAGCAGCTTCAGCACACGCACGGCCTCGGCATCGGGCGCATCTTCATCGCCCGCTTCCGCCCGACGCACACCTTCCACGACCAGCACGAACTCGCCCTTGCCGCGCGCAGCTTCGCTCGCAAGCCAGGCCGGGGCTTCCGCCACGGTCAGGACGGGCGTCTCCTCGAACAGCTTGGTCAGTTCGCGCCCGATCAGCAGGCGGCGCGTGCCGGGCAGGGCGGCCGCCAGCGCGGCCAGCGTGTCGGCAATGCGGTGCGGTGCTTCGTAGAGGACCCAGGCGTGGTCAAGCGCAGCCAGCCGGGCGATCTCGTCCGCGCGGGCCTTGGGCTTGCCCGGCAGGAATCCGACGAACGTGAAACGGCCTTCGCCAGCCTCGAGCATGTCGCCTGCCACGGACAGCGCCGTGACCGCGGCGCTCGGCCCCGGCAACGGCACCACGCCGAGTCCGGCCGCGCGCACGGCTTCCACCAGCCGAGCGCCCGGGTCAGAAATACCCGGCGTGCCGGCATCGGACACATAGGCGATCCGCTCCCCGGCCCGCAGGCGTTCCACGATACGGACGGCGGCCTCGCGCTCGTTGTGCTCGTGAACGGCGACCAGCGGCCGCTGCAGCCCCACGCGGGTCAGCAGTTGCCCGGTGTTGCGCGTGTCTTCACAGGCGATTGCGTCGGCAAGGCCGAGCACGTGCAGCGCGCGCAGGGACAGGTCGGCGACGTTGCCGATCGGCGTGGCCACCACGTACAGCGTGCCCGGTGGGTAGGTCTGACCGCTTGCCAGCAGGGTCCAGTCACTCATGCTTGGAGAACTTCCGTTGATTCGCTCATTCAAAACCACCACGCCATCCGCGTTGCCGGCGTTGCCGGCATCGTCCACGACGCGGCAAGGCGCGCTGGCCGAGGATCGCGCGCTTGCCTACCTGCAGCGGCAGGGTCTGGTGGCCGTCGAACGCAATTATCGCTGCAAAGGCGGCGAGATCGACCTGATCATGCGCGCCGCTGACGATACGCTGGTTTTCGTCGAGGTGCGCAAGCGCGGCGGACGCGGGTTTGGCGGCGCGGCGGCAAGCATCACGCTGACCAAGCAGCGGCGCGTGCTGCGCGCGGCCAGTCATTACCTTGCCACGCTGGACCGGCTGCCGCCATGCCGGGTGGACGTGGTGGCGCTGGACCCGGGCCGGCTCGAATGGCTGCGGAACGCGTTCGACCTCAGGGCGCTGGATTCCGAGGGCGGCGGCGAGGGGCGTGCGTCATAATGCGCGGGATTGTGCAGAAGTCATCAAGCCATGAGTATTGAAAGTATCGAGCAGCAATTCCTGGACAGTGCCGAGACCAAGCGGATGGCCGCCACGCTGATGGCGCCTCACATTGACGCCGCCGTGGAGCGGATGGTCGCGGCCCTGACCAGCGGCAACAAGATCCTGGCCTGCGGCAACGGCGGCTCGGCCGCGGACGCCCAGCATTTCGCGGCCGAACTGGTCGGCCGGTTCGAGCGCGAGCGCCCGGGCCTGGCAGCCATCGCCCTGACCACGGACAGTTCGATCCTGACGGCGATCGGCAACGACTACGATTTTTCGGTGGTGTTCTCCAAGCAGGTGGAAGCCCTGGGCCAGCCCGGCGACATCCTGCTGGCGCTCTCCACTTCGGGCAATTCGGCCAACGTGATCGCGGCCATCCATGCCGCGCACCAGCGCGACATGAGCGTGGTGGCGCTGACCGGCAAGGGTGGCGGCAAGATCGCCACGGTGCTGGACGAATTCGACATTGACCTGTGCGTGCCGAGCGATCGGACCGCGCGGATCCAGGAAGTGCATCTGCTGACACTGCATTGCCTCTGCGACGGTATCGACGAGGCACTGCTGGGTGAGGCATAAGGACCACGCCAGTGGACGCCCGCGAGTTATCCCGGGTTATTCACAGGCCTGCCCACAACGTATCCACAGGTTTTGCGGCGTCATCCACAGTGATATCCACAGCCGCGCAACCGCCCCGCAAACCGCTGCAACCTGATTTCCTGCAAAGGACCGCATGACGAACGTGACCAAGACCAACCAGAAGAAGACTTCCCCGGCCCGTATCGCACGCACGGCCGTCACCGTGGCCGCACTGATCGTGTCGGCCACGCAGCTCGCCGGCTGCTTCCCCGTGCTGGCCGGCGCGGTCGGCACCGGCGTGGTGATGGCCACCGACCGTCGGCCCACGGGCACGCAGACGATCGACCGTGGCCTGCAGATGGAAATCGACAGCACGCTGAGCTCGCGCTTCAGCGGCGACAAGGCCCGCGTGGAGGCGGCGGTGTTCAACCGCAAGGTGCTGCTGGTGGGCGAAGTCAGCAATGCGGACGTCAAGCAGCAGGTCGAACAGTATGTGCGCGGCCTGCAGAACACGCGTGACGTAGTGAATGAACTCCAGGTCACGGCCTCGCCGGGCTTCATGACGCGCAGCAATGACGCGTACCTGACCAGCAAGGTCAAGACGCTGATGGTGACCGCCGAGGGCGTGCCTGCCAATTCGATCAAGGTCACGACGGACAAGAGCGTGGTCTATCTGCTGGGCATCGTGACCAATGCCGAAGGCGACAAGGCCACGGACGTGGCCCGCAACTCCAGCGGCGTGCAGAAGGTGGTCAAGGCGTTCGACTACATCAGCGAATCCGAGCGTGCCCGTCTGGATGCATTGGGCAGCTCGCAGAACGGCAACACCGGCAGCGAAGCGGTGGGTACGCCGGCGCCGGTCCAGTCGGTGCCGGGTAGCGCACCTAATGCACCCGTGAACTCCGACGCGCCCGCGTCGATGGGCACCTCCGGTGGCGCGACCACGAACCCCGTGGCCGCGCCGGTCTCGTCGCCGGTGGCGCTGCCGCCGGGCCGCAACCTGCCGTAAGCGACATGACGCTCGCGCCGCGGTACCTGAGGGGCGTCGTGGCGGGTTTCTGCGTGGCGCCGGCGCTGGCGCTCGCGCAGCCGGCTTCGGCACCCGCCGGGCCGGCCGAAGCCGGCAAGCTGACCGTGGAGGCGCAGGCGGCCCGCACGATGCAGGGGCGCAATCTCGCCGCGTCCTGCGCGGTCTGCCATGGCACGGACGGCAAGCCGCCCGCGGACAGTCCGATTCCGCGACTGGCGGGCCGGCAGCAGGCCGAGCTCGTCGAGCTGATGTTCAATTTCAAGAACGGCAAGCGCTCCGGGACCGTAATGCCGCAAATCGCCAAGGGCTATAGCGACGCGCAGATCCTCGCGATGGCCGCCTGGTTCGCCGACCAGAAATAGCCCATGCAAAGACGCTCTGTCCTACAGGCCGCCCTGGCCGGTGTCGCGGCCACCACGCTCGGCATGTTGACGCCGCGTCAGGCGCGCGCAGCAACCGCAGCGAAGGTCGTGGTGGTCGGCGGCGGCTTTGGCGGTGCCACGGCCGCACGCTACCTGCGCACCTGGAGTCGCGGTGCTGTCGACGTCACGCTGATCGAACCCGACGAGGCGTTTGTGTCCTGCCCGCTGTCGAATCTCGTTGTCGCCGGCTATCGCCAGATGGCCGACATCACGCTGCCCTACGACACGCTGGTGAGTCGTCACGGGGTGAAGCACGTGCGCGACACGGTCAGGGCGATCGACCCGGCGGCACGCACTGTCCGGCTGGCGGGCGGCGGGACGCTGCCGTATGACCGCCTGATCCTGTCCCCCGGCGTGGAGATGCAGTCCAGCGCGATCCCGGGTCTGGCGCGTCCTGGCGGGGATCAGATCGTGCACGCCTGGAAGGCCGGTCCGCAGACCGACGTGCTGCGCCGCCAGCTTGCGGCGATGCCCGATGGCGGTACGTTCGCGATCACGATCCCGCTGGCGCCATACCGTTGCCCGCCCGGGCCGTACGAGCGGGCCTGCCTGGTTGCCGACTATCTCAAGCAACACAAGCCGCGCAGCAAGGTGCTCGTGCTCGACGCGAACCCGGACATCACGTCGAAGGGCGCGTTGTTCCGCAAGGTATGGGAGACACGCTACAAGGGGATGATCGAGTACCGGCCGCAGTTCGAGACCGTCGACGTCGATCCGGCCACGCGCACGATCCGCTTCGACGTGCAGGACGACGAGCGGGCCGACGTGATCAACCTGCTGCCCCCGCAGCGCGCCGGCGCCATTGCCGTGGCCAGCGGTCTGGCGACGGCCAACGGCCGCTGGTGCGAGGTCGACTTCCTGACCATGGCGTCGACCGTGGCGCCCGACATCCACGTTCTTGGCGACGCCGTCCAGATCGCGCCGCTGATGCCCAAGTCCGGCACGATGGCCAATCAGCACGGCAAGGTGGCCGCCGCCGCGATCCTGCGGCTGCTGGCAGGCCAGGATCCGGACCCAGAGCCGGTCTACACCAACACCTGCTACAGCTTCACGTCGTCGAACGAGGCCATCCACGTGGCTAGCGTGCATCGCTACGATGCCGGCGAGAAAACCATGCTGACCGTGCCGGGGTCCGGCGGGCTGTCCGTCGCGCCAAGCAGGCGGGAAGGTGAGTACGGACTTGCCTGGGCCCACAGCATCTGGGCCGACATGCTGGGCGCCTGACCCACTGACGGAGTGCGGGCTGCCCCACACGCCCCGCTCACCCCACACGCCGCAAAACCGCAGGATCGTGCAACGCCGCGCCGCCACGGGCTGATACGCTAGCCGTGCCGGTCATCCCGCCCCCAGGGATGCGGCGATCCTTTTTCGATCATGCAAGCCAAAGACCGTCTGCTTGCCCTGGCCATCATCGTGGTCTGGGGCGTCAATTTCGTCGTCATCAAGGTCGGCCTTGTCGGCGTGCCGCCAATGCTGCTGGGCGCGCTGCGCTTCTGCCTGGTGGCGTTTCCGGCTGTTTTCTTTATCCCTCGGCCACGCATTCCGCTGCGGATGCTGGTGGCCTACGGCGCCACCATCAGCCTTGGGCAGTTCGTGTTCCTGTTCTACGCGATGGCCGTCGGGATGCCGGCGGGGCTGGCCTCGCTGGTGCTGCAGTCGCAGGTGTTCTTCACCGTGGCCATCGCCGGGTTCTGGCTTGGCGAGCCGGTGCGCTGGCACAACATCGCTGGCATGGCCATCGCCGCCTGCGGGCTCGCCCTGATCGGCAGCGGCGCCGCCCACGGCCCGGGCGGCATGACGCTGGCCGGCTTCCTGCTGACGCTGTGCGCCGCCCTGTGCTGGGCCACGGGCAATATCGTCAGCAAGAAGATTGGGCCGGTGGATCTGCTGGGCCTGGTGGTATGGGGCGCGCTGATCCCGATCGTGCCGTTCGCGCTGCTGTCGCTCTGGTTCGAGGGCCCGGCCCGGATGACGCAGGCGCTGACCCATATCTCCGGCATGGGCGTGTTCGCGGTCTGCTACCTGGCGTTTTGCGCCACGCTGTTTGGCTACACGATGTGGGGCCGCCTGCTGACGCGCTACGCGGCCAGCAAGGTGGCGCCGCTGACGCTGCTGGTGCCGGTGGTCGGCCTGATCTCCGCACACCTGCTGCTGGGCGAAGCATTGGCGCTGACGCAATGGGCTGGCGCACTGGTGGTAATGGCCGGACTGCTGCTCAACGTGTTCGGCGGGCGGCTGTGGGCCGGTCGGATGCTCGCAGGGCGGTGATTTCGAGGGTTAACCCGTATATTTAGCCGCCGTTCCCGCATTTTTGCGCATATGGATATCACGTGCGAATCCGTATCGTTGCCGCATCTTGAGGCAAAATAGCGGACTGGCCGCAACCCGCCCGAGACGCTCTCACCGATCACCCGAGAGGCCCGGAGGCCCAGAGGCCCAAAAGAAGGCCCGCCCAACGGCGGCCAGCGCGTGCCGCGCCGCGGGATCGCCCCCCCAAGCGCGTCCTTGCCGTCCCCACGGCTCAATCAGTTTGGAGCACAACAACATGAAGCAGTTTGTCATCGCCGCCGCTCTCCTGGCCGCCGCCGCATCCGCGCACGCCGTGGACGCCGCCAAGGCCCAGGAAATCGCCAACAAGAACGCCTGCATGGGCTGCCACCAGGTCGACAAGAAGCTGGTCGGCCCGGCGTACAAGGACGTGGCCGCCAAGTACAAGGGCGACAAGACCGCCCTGGCGAAGCTGACCGCGAAGGTCAAGAACGGTGGTTCGGGCGTCTGGGGTCCGGTGCCGATGCCGGCTAACGCCGCTGTCAGCGATGCCGACCTGAAGACGGTCGTGGAGTGGGTGCTGGCTGGCGCCCCGGCCAAGTAAGCGCCGCGACGTCCGCGCGGGCCGTCCGATGTTCCGGCGGCCCGTGCCATTTCCGGCGGTAGGACATCCATCGTGATGACCGGCGAAATACCAAAGCAATGCCGGCGCACTGTTCGCAAGAAGTCGTTTCAGAATGAAGCGAAGCAGTTCTGGCCAGCCACGCGGCTGCAGACAGTGGAACGAGCGCCAGAATCATTTTGAAACGGCTTCCAGGGAAACCGGGTAAGCAAGGCAAGTACAGGAAATACAGCAACATGAATGCGAAACGACGAGACGTGCTGCGGATGACCGCTGTGCTGTCGCTGATGGCCGCCACCGGCCTGATCAGCGAGGCGCAGGCCGCGGAGTGGAACAAGACGGCCTTCGACGGCAAGAGCGTGGCCGACGTGATCAAGGCACTGGGCGGCAGCGGTACCGAGAAGAGCTCGGCCATCACCTTCATCGCACCGGACATCGCCGAGAACGGCGCCGTGGTGCCGGTGGCCGTGACCAGCAACATCCCCGATACCGAGCAGATCGCTATCCTGGTGGAAAAGAACCCGAACACGCTGGCCGCCGATTTCACGATTCCGGCCGGCACCGAGCCGTTCGTCTCCACGCGCGTGAAGATGGGCCAGACCTCGGTCGTCCACGCCGCGGTCAAGGCTGGCGGCAAGTGGTACGTGGCATCGAAGGAAATCAAGGTCACGCTGGGCGGCTGCGGCGGCTGACGCCCGATCGTTCAGACGAGAACACGGACCAGATTTCCAGATTACTGCTGACAGGAGAAGCACATGGCAGACCCGATGCGCGTTCGCGCCACCGAAAACGGCGGCGTGGTTGACGTCAAGATTCTGATGAAGCACGACATGGAGACCGGCCAGCGCAAAGACGCTTCCGGCAAGACGATTCCGGCCTGGCATATCCAGACCGTGATCGCCACGTGCAAGGGCAAGGAAGTGTTCCACGCCCAGTTCGGCCCGGCCGTATCGAAGGATCCGTTCCTGAACTTCAAGTTCAAGGGCGGTGCCAAGGGCGACAAGGTCACCGTGACCTGGGTCGACAACCGCGGCGACAAGCGTACCGACGAAGCCACCATCGCCTGACCAGGGCGAAGCGAGGAAGCACCATGCGGCGAGCATTCTTTCGGGCCACGGCGGCGCTGGCCGCCATCGGCCTCACCGCCAAGGCAGCGGCACAGGAGAAGGCTTCCATGCCTATCCTGGGCAAGGGCCGCGTCAAGGTCGTCTATCAGTTGTCAGAGGGCATCGATCAGGCCGTGCGTGCCATGGCCAATCTGCGCAATCACCTGAACGCCGCGCCGGATACGAAGATCGTTGTCGTGGCGTTCGGCTACGGCATCGACTTCCTGGTGGAAGGCGCCAAGGATTCGCGCGGCAACACGTTCGAAGCCCCGGTGGCCGCGCTGGCGTCGTCGGGCGTGGAGTTTCGCGTTTGCCACAACACGCTTGCTGCCCGCCACATTTCCGAGCAGAACCTGCTGATGGATGCCAAGGTGGTGCCCGCCGGTGTGGTGGAAGTGGCACGCCTGCAGTTCGACGAAGGCTACGCTTACCTCAAGCCCTGATGTGTCCGCGAGGCGTTCTCCGCTGCAAGCGCGAGCGCCGAGCGCGATTTCCGGAAGTCCGGCCATGAGCCCCTGGGCCGGACCCGCATAGCAAGCCGTCCGCCGCCCGACCATGTGGCGAGATGGCGAGGAGAACGCCCCGATGGTTTCCCCGCGCAATACCCGCCGCAATACCCGCTGCAGTCCCCGCCGCATGTACCGCGCCGCTCCTGCCATTCTGGCCGTGGCCGCCGCCGTCACGGCGATCGCCACCACGCTCTCCGCGCCCGCGCTGGCGCAGGGCAGCACCGCCGAAGAACTCGCCAAGTACCGTCAGATGCTGGCCGAAGGCAATCCCGCAGAACTATGGGAAGCCGCCGGCGAGGAACTGTGGAAAAAGCCGGCCGGCCCGAAGAACGTCTCGCTCGAACAGTGCGACCTGGGCAAGGGCCCGGGCGTGACCAAGGGCGCTTACGCCGAACTGCCGCGCTACTTCAAGGACACCAACAAGGTCATGGACCTGGAGCAGCGCCTGGCTTACTGCCGCGTGACGCTGCAGGGCCTGACACAGGAAGAGGCGACGAAGAACCCGTTCTCGTCGCAGGGCAAGCCGTCCGACATCGAACGCCTGGCTGCCTACCTGACCGGCGAATCGCGCGGCGTGAAGATGAACGTCCAGCTCACGCACCCCGAGGAAAAGCGGGTCTACGCGCTGGGCCAGAAGATGTTCTTCTATCGTGGCGGCGCGTATGACTTCGCCTGCGCCACCTGCCATGCCGTGGATGGCCAGCGCATCCGCCTGCAGGACCTCCCGAACCTGCTGACGTCGAAGGGCGCCGAGGCCGCGTACACCACGTGGCCCGCCTACCGCGTCTCGCAGGGCGAGGTCCGCACGATGCAGCACCGGCTTTACGACTGCCTGCGCCAGCAGCGCTTCCCCGAACCGGCCTATGGTTCCGACGTGATTACCGCCCTGACGATGTTCCTGGCGAAGAACGCCAACGGCGGCACGTACGACGGCCCGAACATGAAGCGCTAGGAGACCACGACATGAACAAACTCCATACGATGGCGCTGGTCGCCATGGTGGCGCTCTCGGCTGCCGGCACGCAGGCGCTGGCGCAGACGGCGGCAAAAGGTACGACGAAGGGCGCGAACGCAAAGGTCACTGACGCCGACGTGCGCCAGATGATCGAATCGTCCTTCACGTCCAAGGGACCCGCCACGGTCGAGGGTGTGTTGAACCAGGATGCCACGCAGAAGGCATGCAGCCAGTACCCTGATCGCAGCAAGGTGCCGGCCGCCGTGGCGAAGAAGGTCGAAGCCGCCGAGCTGAAGCAGGTGAAGTATCCCGCCGACAACAACTGGATTGGCGACTGGAAGGAAGGCGAGAAGATCGCGCAGAACGGCCGGGGCATGCAGTTCACCGACGCGGTGGGCGGCACCAACGGCGGCAACTGCTACGCCTGCCACCAGCTGACCAAGGCCGAGATTTCGTTCGGCAATATCGGGCCGTCGCTTTACCAGTACGGAAAGCTGCGCGGCAACTCGCAGGAAGTGGTTCGCTACACGTGGGGCAAGATCTGGGATTCGAACGCGTTCAGCGCCTGTTCCAACATGCCGCGCTTCGGCCACAAGGGCATCCTGACCGAGCAGCAGATCCGCGACGTGATGGCGCTGCTGCTCGATCCGGCATCGCCGGTCAATCAGTAAGGGGCGCATGATGCGGGCTCGGCGCGTCGTGGTCGCATGGATGCTCGCGCTGGCCGCGGCGTTTGGCGCGGCAGCGCAGTTGGCTCAGGCCGCGGAAGTCGGCGACGTGATCCACCTGCCCGACGTGAAGCTGCTCGACGGCCGCACCGTACCTGCCTCGCAGTGGGCCGGCAAGCCACTGGTCGTCGAGATCTGGGCATCGTGGTGTCCGTTCTGCGCGCTGCAGAACCCGCGCCTGCAGGCCCTGTACGACAAGACGCGCGGCACGCCGCTGCAGGTGCTGACGATCAGCATCGACAAGCACCCGCATGAAGCAGTGGCGTACCTGAAACAGCGCGGCTACACCTTCCCCGCGACGATGGATTCCGATGCCTTGCGCCACGCCTTCGGCAAGCGCAAGGGGCTGCCGGAACTGTACGTGCTGGACGGGCAGGGCCGCGTGGTGCAGAAGGAAGTGGGCGAGATGCTCGACGACGACGTCGCCGCCCTGGCGCGCTATGGCAAACGCTGAGCGCGCACGACTCGGACGGAAATCAGTATGAATCGACGCGAGTTCCTGCAGGTGCTGGCGGTGGCCGGCGCCGGCGGCATGGCTTTCCCGGGCGGCGACGCACAGGCTGCGCGCGCCGCGCAACAGTTCTACGACGTGCCGCGCTTCGGCAACGTCCACCTGCTGCACTTCACCGATTGCCACGCGCAACTGCGCCCGGTGCATTTTCGCGAACCCAGTGTGAACCTGGGCGTGGCGGAGTGGGCAGGCAAGCCGCCGCATCTGGTGGGTCAGGCCTTCCTGCGCGAGTACGGCATCCGCCCCGGCACCCCTGAAGCGCACGCGTTCACCTGCCTCGATTTCACCGAAGCCGCGCGCCGCTACGGCAAGGTGGGCGGGTTTGCCCATCTCTCTACGCTGATCCAGCGCATGAAGGCCAGCCGGCCCGGCGCGTTGCTGCTCGATGGCGGCGATACCTGGCAGGGCTCGGCCACGGCGCTGTGGACCAAGGGCCAGGACATGGTCGACGCGGCGCTGCAACTGGGCGTCGACGTGATGACGCCGCACTGGGAAATGACGCTCGGCGCCGAGCGCGTGAAGCAGATCGTCGACAACGACTTCAAGGGCCGCGTCTCGTTCCTGGCGCAGAACATCAAGACCAACGACTTCGGCGATCCGGTCTTCGACCCGTACGTGATCCGCGACATGAACGGCGTGGCCGTGGCGATCATCGGGCAGGCCTTCCCGTACACGCCGATCGCCAATCCGCGCTACTTCGTGCCGGACTGGACCTTCGGCATCCAGGAAGAAAACCTCCAGCAGGTGATCGACGATGCGCGCGCCAAGGGCGCGGAGGTAGTGGTTCTGCTGTCCCACAACGGCATGGACGTCGACCTCAAACTCGCCTCGCGCGTGCGCGGCCTCGACGCGATCCTCGGCGGCCACACGCATGACGGCGTGCCCAAGCCAGTGCAAGTCAGGAATTCGGGCGGTGTGACGCTCGTGACCAACGCGGGCTCCAACGGCAAGTTCCTCGGCGTGCTCGACTTCGACGTCCGCAACGGCAAGGTGGCCGACTTCCGCTACAGACTGCTGCCGGTCTTCGCGGACTACCTGCCGGCCGACCCCGCGATGGAGGCACTGATTACCAAGGTGCGTGCCCCGTACGAGTCCAGGCTCAGCGAGGTACTGGCGATCAACCGCGGCCTGCTGTACCGCCGCGGCAACTTCAACGGCACCTTCGACCAGCTCATCCTGGACGGCCTGATGGCCGTCCAGGACGCCGAGATCGCGTTCTCGCCCGGTTTCCGCTGGGGCACCACGCTGCTGCCCGGCGAGAACATCACGATGGAAGCCCTGATGGACCAGACGGCCGTTACGTACCCGTACACGACGGTGACGCCGATGACCGCCGAAACCATCAAGACCATCCTCGAGGACGTGGCCGATAACCTGTTCAACCCCGATCCCTACTACCAGCAGGGCGGCGACATGGTGCGCGTGGGCGGGCTGCAATACACGATCGACCCCAACCAGCCGATCGGCAAGCGGATCAACGACATGCGGCTGGGCGGCAAGCCGCTGGAAACCGGCAAGACCTACAAGGTGGCCGGCTGGGCCCCGGTATCAGAAGAAGCCCGCCAGGCGGGTGGGGCGCCAATTTGGGATGTGATGGCCCAGTGGCTGCGGACAAACAAGGAAGTCAGCGCTCGCCCACTGAACCTGCCGACCGTGCGCGGCATGAGCGGCAACCCGGGAATAACGACCGCCTGACATCGACGCAACGGTTGCGCCAATGCGATTGAAAGGCCGCCTGAAGGCAGCTACAATCATCCGCTACGGGCCGATAGCTCAGCTGGGAGAGCGCTGCGTTCGCAATGCAGAGGTCGGGAGTTCGATCCTCCTTCGGTCCACCAAATGCAAAAGGGGCTTGGCAAATTGCCAAGCCCCTTTTTCTATTTCCGGCATCGAAAAAACAAAATACGGCTCACCCTGCCAGGCAGTACCAAGTCAATCTGCAATCTCCCCGATACGTGCCGGCCAGCTGCCATCGTCAAGGACGATCCCAGTGCATCGGCTAGCCGGGCGATTCAACCGGCGACCCGCCGCCGCATCTGCCGCCACTCCACCCACTGCCACGACAGCAGCGCCGGCACCCCGAACAGGACTTCGCGCGCGCGCTTGACCAGCGCGAGCGCGAGCGAGGTCTGCGGGTCGATGCCGAAGCTGGTGCCCAGCAGCACGATCACCGCCTCCTGCACTCCCAGCCCCGCCGGGATGAAGAACGCCACCTGGCGTGCGGCGAGCGTCAGGGCCTCGATGGCCAATGCCTCGCCGAAGCTCACCGGGTGGCCGAGCAGCGATAGTCCCCACCAGACTTCGAGCGTGCCGACGACCAGCCCGGTCATCTGCCAGATCAGCGTGCGCACCAGCACGCCGTAGTGGCGGCACAGCGCGCGAATCTGCGCATCGAGGCGGGCGCCGTCGATCAGCGCGGCGAGCTTGTGGTCGTCGCCGAGCATCCGCTGCGCGAACGATTCGAGCCGGGTGAACCATGCGCCGTGGCGCAGCGCGTAGGCGAATAGCGCGGGGATCGGCAGTGACAGCAGCAGGCCGATGGCCACCAGCAGGCCGTGGTCGCTGGCCTGCGTGATCGATATCAGCAGCAGCACCCCGGCCAGTGCGAACAGGTAGTGCGAGAACATCGTCACCATCACCTCGATGACGATGCTTGCCGAGACCGCCGTACTGTCGGGCACGCGCCGCCACGCGAGGCGGATGCCGACGAGTTCGCCGCCGATGCCGGCCGTGGGCAGCAGCCGGGTCACGGCTTCGCGCACCGTCGCCACCCAGAGCAGGAAGCCCGTGCCGGCGTGTTTCTCGGGATCGGCGGGCGCCAGCAGCACACGCCAGCCGTAGGCGTCGAACCAGAGCGCGATGAGGTGGATCGGCACCAGCCACAGCAGCGGCCATCCGGCCTGCTCGAGGATGTGTGCCACATCGGCAATGCCTTCCATGGCCACGACGGCCGTCAGGATCAGCAAACCAGCCAGTGCACCCAGCAGGGCGAAGCGTTTCATCGAAGTCCAGCGTGAAGATCAGTGAAGCCACCGCGACGCGGGGCGAAGCGGTCCGCAGCGGCGCGCACGCGCGGGGAGAGCAGCGCGGCGAGTTCATCCGCGTGCCGGTAGCCGGTCATCGATGCGCCCACTTCGGCACCCGATGTCACGGCGGGATGCAGATACATCTCGACCACGCCGCGCGGCAGTTGCTCGAACGCCGCCAGCAACGTGGCTTCGTCCATTGCGCCGGTGCCGGACAGCCCAAGCACATAGTCGTTGTAAGCAATGCCCGCGCGTTGCAGGCGTGCGCGCAGCAGCGCGAGCCAGGGGCGCAGCAGCAGCGGTCCGCCGGCCTCGCGCGGTAGTCGCACGGCGCGCATGCCGTAGCTGCGTCCGATGCTCAGGATCAACGACAGCACGGTCGGATGCAGATGGAAATGCTTGTGCGCGTTGACGTGATCGAGCGGCAGGCCGGTGGCGGCGAAAGCCTCGAACTGCGCGCGGATCTCGGCAGCCAGTTGCGCGCGCACACGCGGCAGGAAGAAGAAGCGGAAGCCGTCCCGCACCATCGCGCTGCCAAAGCCGCCGCTGGCGTCAACCAGATCCGGGATCTGATCGCACGGCAGCGTGGCAACGCCATCGGCCAGCACCAGATGCAGGCCGACGCGCAGCCCGGGTAGCCGGCGCGCGCGTTCCACCGCGTCGGCGGCGGCCGGCGCGCTGACCATCAGGCTGGCGGCGTTCAGGATGCCCTGGCAGTGCGCGCGCTCCACGGCTTCGTTGATGTCGTGGTGAAGGCCGAAGTCATCGGCGGTGACGATCAGCAACTGGCCGTGGGTCATGCGGGTCAGGCCTCGTGCGAGCGGAGGAAGCGGAAGAACTCCACACCTTCGCGCAGCCGGCGCTTGGTCATGTTCCAGCTACCTGCCATTTCCCGCACGATCTCCCAGATCTTGCTGGGCCGGAAATAGAAGCGTTTGTAGAACGTTTCCACGCCGTGATAGATCTCCTCGCGGCTCAGGTGCGGATAGCTGATCGCGGCCAGTTGCACGCCGCTGTCGTTGACCAGGTGGATGACCTTGTTCTCCTCCAGCCAGCCGTTGTCCACGGCCTGCTTGTAGAGCGTGGTGCCGGGATACGGCGCGGCCAGCGAGACCTGAATCGTGTGCGGATTGATTTCCTTGGCGTACTCGATCGTCTTCTCGATCGTGTCGCGCGTCTCGCCGGGCAGGCCCAGGATGAACGTACCGTGGATCTGGATGCCGAGCTTGCGGCAATCCTCGGTGAAGCGGCGCGCGATGTCGGTGCGCAGGCCTTTCTTGATGTTGAGCAGAATCTGGTCGTCGCCCGACTCGTAGCCCACCAGCAGCAGGCGCAGCCCGTTCTCCTTCATTATCTTGAGCGTGTTGTACGGCACGTTGGCCTTGGCGTTGCACGACCAGGGCAGGCCGATCTCGCCCAGCCCGCGCGCGATCTCTTCCACACGCGGCTTGAAGTCGGTGAACGTGTCGTCGTCGAACATGATTTCGCGCACTTCAGGCATGTTCTCCTTGATCCATTTCACCTCGTCGATCACGCTCTGCGCAGACCGCGTGCGATAGCGATGACCGCCGACCGTCTGCGGCCACAGGCAGAACGTGCAGCGAGAGCGGCATCCGCGCCCCGTGTAGATCGACACGTACGGGTGCATCAGGTAGCCGATGAAGTAATTCTGGATCTTCAGGTCGCGCTTGTAGACCGGGGCGACGAACGGCAACTCGTCCATGTTCTCGATCATCGGACGCGCCGGGTTGTGTTCGATCGTGCCATCGGGCAGGCGATAGCTGAGCCCGGCAATGCCTGCCAGGGGCTTGCCGGCGGCAACGTCCTGGCACGTGTAGTCGAATTCCTCGCGGCAGACGAAATCAATCACCTCGGTGGCGCTGAGCGTGCCGCCCGGATCCACCGCCGCCTTGGCGCCGACCATGCCGATCATGATGTCCGGGCGCCGCTCCTTGAGCTGCTCGGCAAAGCGCGCATCGGTCGGGAAGGACGGCGTGCTCGTGTGGATGATGACAAGGTCGTAGTCCACCGCGATATTGAGCGTCTGTTCCACGCCGAGTCCATCCGCCGGCGCATCGAGCACACGGCTGTCCGGCACCAGCGCGGCAGGCTGTGCGAGCCAGGTCGGATACCAGAACGACTTGATCTCGCGTTTGGCCTGGTAGCGTGATCCTGCGCCACCGTCAAAGCCGTCGTACGAAGGGGCCTGAAGAAAGAGCGTTTTCATCGGGGGCTATCCTGAGCGTGAGGCGTGGTCGAATAAAGAGGCTTGGGCAACGCGGGCCGGCTGCCCGGCTGCGGTGTGGAATGGGTGGGTGGCGCGTCGGTAGTCGTCATCACATGGCCGCGCCAGTGCACACGGCCACCGCCGAGTGCGGCAGCCCATTCCACCAGCAACAATGCATCGCGCAGTGGCGCGCGTAGCGCGGCGCCGATGCTGCCGGCGGTCACGCTGCGCGCGAGCGCGCCGACGAGCGCGATGGCCAGCACCGGAAGGTGCGGCGCGAGCAGGCAGCCGAGCACCAGCATCGGCCAGGTGCAGGTCAGGAACGTGAAGAAGAAGCCGGACGCGTTCAGGGACCGGATCGTGCGAAGCCAGCGCAGCTCATGGCGCCACAAGGCGCGCAGGCTGGTCTCGGTGACGTCGGTTTCCACCACGACATCCGACAGCACGGTCTTCCATCCCGATTGCCGGGTCAGCTCGCCCAGCCAGTAGTCGTCCGCCAGCCGGTTCGCCAGCGCCCGAAACCCGCCGATCGCGTTGAGGGTGTCGCGGCGCAACGCGATCGTCGCGCCAAAGGCAAAGCGCCGCGACCCGCCCGCGTGGGCCACGCGGACCGACGGCGCGAACCATTCGTTGATGAAGGCGGCACCCAGCCGCGACCAGATGCCGTCGACGGGACGGCCCCGATACAGGCATGTGACGACGCCGACATGCGGATCGCTGAGCGGTCCCGCCAGTCGGCGCAGGTAGTCGGGCGGCACGGCGATGTCGCTATCCGCGATCACCAGATGGGCGTGACGCGCCGCGCGGTACAGATTGATCAGGTTGCTGACCTTCGGATTGCGCCCATGCGTGCGCGCATCGACGATCAACACGATGTCGCGTTCCGGGAATGCCTTGCGCAGACGGTTCACGACGGTGATCGCCGGATCGTCATAGGCGCAAACGCCGAAAACAAGCTGGTAGTCGGGATAGTCCTGCCGGCACAGGCCGGCCAGGTTTTCGTAGAGATGAGGTTCGGCGCCGCATAGCGGCTTGAGCACGCTGACCGGTGCCAGGTGTGATGGCGTTGCGGTCTGTGCAGGGCGTTTACGGCTGACACACGCGGCCACAACGGCGTAGACCGTGGCGGCCTCCACCATCAACTGTCCCACTGCAGCGGTCCAGATGGCACTCATGTCTGCCCCTTATCGCACGCGACCAAGCATCACTGCATCACCGAAATTCTTGTGAGCACACCGTGAACTGCATCAGGCCTGAAACAAAGGCGTGGACGTATTATTGCCGTCATACGCGCGTTGCGCCACAACTGGCTGTCATCGTTCACCCCGACGCGGTTTACCTGCATCCACTTTGCATCTTCGGGATTAATCCTGGATTAATGGCTTACCATTTCAGACCACTGTCACCGTGATGTAAAAGTGCTACCGTATGCACGTATTGCTCACCTGCCATTTCGATCCCGATTTCCCTGAACACCATGCGCGATAGTTCCATCGCTGACGATTCCCTGGCCCCTGAAGTCGCCCAGCACGACGAAGCCGCGCGGGCGCGCCATCTGGCAGGCCGACGCAGCACGATGGTCAGTGTCTACGTCAATATCGCACTGAGCATTGCGCAAGCCGTGATCGGGATCATTGCGGGGTCACAGGCGCTAGTTGCGGATGCACTCCATTCGCTTTCCGATCTGATATCCGATTTCGTGGTGTTGTTTGCAGGACACCATAGCCGCAAGGATGCCGATACCGATCACCCGTATGGGCACCAGCGTTTCGAGACTGCTGCCTCACTGGCGATCGGCGCGTTGCTGCTGGCGGTGGGTGTCGGGATGCTGTGGGCGGCCGTCGGCAAGATCCAACACCCGAACGGCGTACAACCGGTGCAGACCATTGCCATCTGGATGGCGCTTGGCGCGCTGGTGGCCAAGGAGTTGCTGTTCCGCTACATGCTGCGCGTGGCCGAACGGATCCGGTCGAGCATGCTCGTGGCCAACGCGTGGCACGCACGATCCGATGCCGCATCGTCACTGGTGGTGGCGCTGGGTGTTGGTGGCAACCTGCTTGGCTATCACGTGCTCGACCCCGTGGCGGCGATCGTGGTCGGCTTGATGGTGTCGCGAACGGGCCTGAAGTTCGGCTGGGACGCGCTGAGCGACCTGATGGACCGCGCCGCGGACGAAGACACCGTGGCAGCGCTACGCGCAGCCATGCTCGAAACGCCGGGCGTGCTCGGATTGCATGACCTGAAGACGCGCAAGATGGGCGACATGATCCTGGTGGATGTCCATCTGGAGATCCAGGCCGACCTGACCGTCGAGCAGGGCCACGCGATTGCCACGGAGGCCGCGCGTCGTGCCATGGCGCGCAACGACGTCCTCAACGTGATGACCCATGTGGACCCGGTAAAGGTGACCGGAGTGAGCGGCGAGAGCCGCCGCTCAGCGTAGCTCGCTGCGGCGGTACAGGCTCAGACCCACGGCCAGGAACGCCAGTATCCCGGCGCAGCCCCGGTTGACCCAGCGCACGGCGCGCGCCGACATCGTCCGCATGGCGTGCTGCCCGCCAAAGGCGTAGATCATCATCATCAGGATGTCCAGGATGGCGGCCACCACGGCCAGGATCGTGTATTGCAGCGCCACCGGCTTGTCCGGGTGGATGAACTGCGGCACGAAGGCCGACGTGAACAGCAGCGTCTTCGGATTGGACAGCGCCACGAACAATGCGCGCAGGAAGGCCGCCCAGCCATTGACCGACGCCTCGCCGGACGAGACCGTCAGCGCCTGCACCGGCGCCCGCCACAGCCCCCACGCCAGATAGAGCAGGTACGCGGCACCGATCCACTTGATCACCGCGAACATCTGCTCGGACGCCAGCAGCACGGCGCCAAGCCCGCAACCCACCGCACCGATCAGGATCAGGTCCGCCAGCGCCGCGCCGGCGATGCCACAGGCTGCCACCCGCATGCCGCGCGTGGCCCCGTTGCTCAGGGCCAGCAGCATCGTCGGGCCGGGCGTCACCACCACGGCGCCAACGGCAATCATGTACAGGAACAGGGTAGTGGCATCCATCGGCAGCATCCTTGGCGGTGGTCCCTCACCATGCGCGGCCTGTGGACAAATTGGCGGTTGACCTGGGGACAACCGGGTGAACAGCCTGTGGTCCGGCTGGGGGTCGCATGTGGGGCGTATACGAACAACTTGGCAAGCTTACCGCTTTCCGCCGGCGGAAGGAAAACTTGTCCACCCGTATCCACGTATACATAACCCGCTTGCCCTAAGGGTTCTGGCAAACGTAAACCATTGATGCGGCAAGAGATAAGCCGGTTATCCACGCTGACGGGTCAGTCTTATCTATTACTACTATCTATGTATACGTAAACAACAATGTAAACAGACATGTATACGTAAACACCCGTATACGTGACCTGCCTATTATTTTGGCACCTTGAACGCTTTGCGCGCGCGCTGTACTTCGGCGCGGGTCCAGCAGCCTTCGCGATGGTCGTTGACCAGCCCCATTGCCTGCATCAGCGCGTACATCGTGGTCGGGCCCACGAACTTCCAGCCACGCTTCTTCAGGTCCTTCGACAACGCCACCGCCTCCGGGCAGGTGGTCATGCCTTGCAGCACCTCAGGCGTGAGCGTCTTGGGCCGGCTCTTCGGGTCGGGCTCGAACTTCCAGAAGTACGCAGCCAGCGACGATTCGGTCTTCAGCAGTTCCTTCGCGCACTGGGCGTTGTTAATCGCGGCTTCGATCTTGCCGCGATGGCGGACGATACTTGCGTCGCCCAGCAGCCTTTCCACGTCGTGCTCGGTGAACCGCGCCACCTTGTTGATCTCGAAATTGGCAAATGCGCTGCGGAACGCCTCGCGCTTGCGGAGGATCGTCAGCCAGCTCAGGCCCGACTGGAAGCCTTCCAGGCAGAGCTTCTCGAACAGCCGCCGGTCGTCGTCGACAGGGAAGCCCCATTCGTGATCGTGGTAGTGGCAGTAATCCTCGAGCGTGCCGCACCAGCCGCAGCGTTCGCGGGGCTGTGGCGCGGATGTCGATCTGGTCATGCTATGGGGCTCCTTGGCGGGCAGGTTGGACGTGCGTCCACGCGATCTTGCGCCTGTTACCCGACGCGGTAAAGGCGCGGCATGGCTGGATTCGGACATGCGATTTGCATCACTGCCTGACGAATCCGGCTGGCGAAAAAAAAGCCAACCCGGAGGTTGGCTTTCTTCTGCTTGCGCAAGCGTAAGCGTAAGCGGTCAGGCGAGCTTCTTGCCGGTACGGTCGTGCATGAACACGAGTGCGACGAAGCTGATGGCCGCAGCGGCGATCACGTAGTAAGCGGGCGCCAGCTTGTTGTGCGTCGATTCGATCAGCCAGGTGACGATCAGCGGCGCGAAGCCGCCGAAGATCGTCACGGCGAAGTTATAGGCCAGCGATAGGCCCGTGGAGCGGACCTCGGTCGGGAACTGCTCGGCCAGCACGGCGGGCGCCGGGCCCGTGAAGGCGGCCAGCAGGATGCCCAGCACGATCTGCACCTGGAGCAGGGTGGCCGTGGTCGGCGAAACGTTGAGCCAGTGGAACAGCGGGTAGGCCAGCACGCCGATAGCCAGCGCCACGACGCCAAGCATCCGCTTGCGGCCCACGCGGTCGGACAGCATGCCCATCAGCGGGCACAGCACCAGGATGATCGCGCCGCAGATCGCGGTGGACTGGAACGTGGCGCCCAGCGGCAGACCAAGTTGCTGCTTGGCGTAGGACGGCATGTAGAACACCAGCACGTAGGTGCAGACGGTCCAGAGGATCGTCACGCCCAGACCGGCCAGCACTTCGCGCGGATGATCGCGCAGCACCTGCGACAGCGGCGAGAACTTCACGTTGCTCGCGCGGCGCTCGGCTTGTCGCGCCTCGAACTCGGGCGGCTCTTCCAGGTGCGAGCGGATATACATGCCCACCGGGCCGATCAGCAGACCGAACAGGAACGGGATGCGCCAGCCCCAGGCATCGATCTGGGCCTGGTCCAGGCCGTTGGTCACCAGCGCGCCCATGGCCGCACCGAGCATGAACGAGATGCCCTGGCTGGCTTGCTGCCAGCTGGCGTACATGCCACGTTCCTCGTCGGGGGCGTGCTCGATCAGGAACGCCGTGGCGCCGCCGACTTCGCCGCCGGCCGAGAAGCCCTGGATCAGGCGCGCCAGCACGATCAGCGCCGGAGCCCACAGGCCGATCGAGTCGTAGGTTGGCGCCAGGCCGATGATCGCCGTGCCCAGCGCCATCATCAGGATGGTCAGGGTCAGCGCCGCCTTGCGGCCCACGCGGTCGGCGTAGACGCCCAGCACGATTGCGCCCACCGGACGCATGAAGAAGCCCACGCCGAACGTGGCCACCGTCAGCAGGAACGACGTCATGTCATTGCCGGTGGGGAAGAACAGCTTGGCGATGATGACTGCGAAGAAGCTGTAGACGGTGAAGTCGAACCATTCCAGGCCGTTGCCGATGGTCGCGGCGATGATCGCGCGGCGTCGGGTGGCCTTGGACAGCTCATTGGCGGATGTAGCGGTGACGGACATGGCGCAAATGATGATGTTGAGAGAACCTTTGGATGCCACTGCAAGCGCGTGCGCTGGCAGTGGCGAAGGCGTCATCTTAAGCGATTCCTTACATCAGCGAAGCCGTCAGCCCGGGCGGTGGCCGTGATGGGGCGTGTGTTGCCCGGCGGCGGGGCGCTCGTCCCCTGCCGGGGCGACCTTGCGGTCCGGAAGGTTGGGTTTCTTGCGTGTGAACCAGAGCCAGACGGCGCTCGCGAGCCAGCCTGTGACGAATACCGTATCGCCCGCATGGTTGAACAGCGCGCTGGCGTAGGGGGTGCTGAAGACACTGGCGAGCGCTTCGGCGGGCAATCGTGCGACGATCCAGAGCAGTACGGCGGGGACGCTGCCGTAAACGCCGGGCTGCCACCACAAGGCATGGGGCAGGGCGTGCAGGGGATCGAAATGCTTGGCCACGGGGTTCTCCAACCGATGCCCGGCACGTTGTCTGGGGCGCAGGGGCATCGTGTTCCCCATCATAGGCCGATTCGGCTTGCGCCTGTCGGCGGTGCGGCCGGATCCCCTATGTGCTGTGTGCGTTATCCAACGCTCGCGCGCGGCGTGCGGATGGTCGGCGCAGGTCTTGTTGAAGTTTTTTGCACGAGGTGTCCGTAATTGGCCTGCGTCAGCGCCAGCTTTCTTTGCCAGACTTGAGGCATCGCACAAATTCGCTGAACGGCGACTCGCCATGAACACCATGCTTCCCGTCCTCTACGTGTCCCACGGATCCCCCATGCTCGCGATCGACCCAGGTCCGACCGGCGCCGCCTTCGACGCGCTCGGCGTCCGCCTGCGCGCGCTCAAGCCCAAGGCCGTGCTGGTGATTTCCGCGCACTGGATCTACAGCACGCTGGCAGTCAGCACGCGCAGCCAGCAGGAGGCATGGCACGACTTCGGCGGCTTTCCGCGCGAGCTCTACACGCTGCGTTATGACGCGCAGGGTTCGCCCGAGCTTGCCGGCCGCGTGAAGGCGCTGGTCGAAGCGGCTCAGATCCCGGGTGCCGGGTTTGTCTGCGAGGATGAAGAGCGTCCGCTCGATCACGGCGCCTGGATGCCGCTGCGTCACTTCTTCCCGGATGCCGACGTCCCCGTGGTCCAGCTCGCGTTCAACCCGTACCTGCCGCCGGCCACACAGATCGAGATCGGCCGCGCGCTGGCGCCGCTGCGCGAGGAAGGCGTGCTCGTGATCGGTTCGGGCAGCTTCACGCACAACCTGCGCGAAGTGTTTGGGGCGGGCGAACGCAAGGCGCAGCACGGCCCGGAGACCGAGCCGTACGTCGATGCCTTCCGCGACTGGATGAGCGGCGCGCTGGACGAGGCGCTGGCCACCGGCGACGTCAGCCGCATCGCGGACTATCGTGCCCAGGCACCGTTCGCCCGTCGCGCGCATCCGACGGACGAGCACCTGTTGCCGTTCTACGTGGCGCTGGGCGCCGCGATCGGTCCAGCCTCCGTGGCCGCAGGGCCGGCGCGGGTGGACCGCGTGGCCGATGAGGTCACCTATGGCGTGCTGGCGATGGACACGTTCGTCTTCGATGGCATCGGCACAGGTCATGCGCCGTTGTCGAAGGCGGCCTGAGCCTGCCGGGTGTCGAATCAGGTGATGAGATAGCGGCGTGCCGCCTTCGCGCCGAACAGGGCGATGTAGCCCATCGTTAGCGCCACCACGGTGATGCCGATACGCAGGTCCGAGAGGTGCGCGACGCCGCCGATCAGCACGGGCCCGAGCAGCAGGCCCACATAGGCGAAGCGCGCTACGCGCGCGATTGCCTCCGCCGCGGCCACGCCGGGCAGGCGCGACGCGGCGGCGAAGAAGATCGGCACCATGTTCGCGGCGCCGAGCCCCATCAGCCCGAAGCCGATCAACGCGGCCAGCGGCAACGGCACGGCGATGGCCAGCACGATGCCGGCAAAGCCAAGCCAGGCGCTGCCGGTCAGCGTCCGCGCGTCGCCGAAACGGGCACGCAGGCGGTCACCGCCGAAGCGGCCGCAGGCCATGCCTCCCGAGAACGCCGCATACCCGAAGCTGATCCAGCCCAGCGGTGCCACGACCACGTCGCGCATGTAGACGCTGGTCCAGTCGTACATCGCCCCTTCGCCTACCAGCCCCAGGAACGCCATCAGGCCCAGCAGCCATAACGCGCGCGACGCGTGTTCGCGGTGATGGTCGGCGGTGGGCAGCACCGGATGATCGGCCAGCAGCCCCGGCGTCATGCCGATTGCCACGCCCGCCGTCAGTGAGGCGATCAGCGCCGCGTGCACCAGCGGTGGCACGCCAAGCGACAGCATGAGCCCGCCGAACGCCGCGCCGATCATCCCACCCAGGCTGAACATGCCGTGCAGCGCGGACATCACCGGACGTGTGCGGCTGGCCTCCACAATCGCGGCCTGCGCGTTCATACCGACGTCAAACGCGGCGTTGGCCATGCCGAATATCAGCAACGTGGGCAGCAGCAGGGCAAAGCTCGGCATGGCGATGATCGCCAGCGTGAGCAGCGCGAAGGCGACGCCGCCGATCATCGAGGCGCGCGCGCTGCCGAGCCGGGCCACCCAGCGGCCCACCGGGCCCATGGCGACGATGGCGCCAGCGGCCACGGCCAGCATGGCGAACGACAGCATGGCATCGGACAGGCCGAAGCGTGCCTTGATCGTAGGGATGTGGACGCCCCAGGTGGCAAATGTGGCGCCGTTGGCAAAGAACAGCGCCATGGTGCCGCGTGTGGCACGGGAGACTGCCGAGGGCGACGGGGGCGGAGCGGTTTCGGTACGGGCGGGTGATTCGATCGAGTATTCGGACATCAGGTCGGACATCAGGTACTACCAGACAGCAAGGAGACAACAAAGCGACAACAAAGCCATGACATGAGGCAATAACGCTGCGACGTCGCTACGCGGGGGCCGCGCCGGCACGCAGCAGGCCACGCTGATGCAGCGCGAACGCAAAGGCGGCCAGCGCGCCGATGGATAGCGCCACCATGACCCACAGCATCAGCCAGTAGCCGCCGGCGGCACGCCAGAGCAGGGCGCCGAACCACGGCGCGGCGGCCTGCATCAGCAACACAGGGGTCATCATTAACCCATTCAGCGTTGCATAGTGATGACGCGAGATCAGTTCGGGCATGGCCATCGCGCGCAGCATCGTGTTGACGCCGTTGGCGCAGCCATAGCAGATCGCCGCGAACATCAGCCAGTAGCCGTTGCCCAGCGCCAGACAGGCCAGCCCGATGGTCATCACGATGTAGACCGGCATCGACAGCCGCACCGGGTGATCGATCGGCAGCCGCGCCATGGCGAGCCGTCCGGCCACCTGCGCGGGCCCGATCAGCGCGGCCACGATCAATTGCTGCGCGACGGGCATCCCCTTCTCCGTCAGCATCGGAATCAGGTGGGCGCCGAGTAGCGAGGCGATCACCGCCGTGGCTGTGAATGCCAGCACAACACACCAGAATACCGGCTGGCGCAGCGTTGCGCGGGCGATGCCGGAGGACGCCGCGCCAGCCAGCGGGGTGCCGCTGTGGGTGGCGGCATGGGCGTAGCTGGGATGCACGGCGTAGCGCAGCCGCGCGTGCAAGGGTGCGCAGACGAACAGGTTCAGCGCGGCAAAGACGACCAGCGTCTCGCGCCAGCCCAGATGGAGCACCAGCCACTGCGCCAGCGGGATGAAGATCGTGCTGGCGAAGCCCGCAAGCAGCGTCACATGGACGATCGGCTTCTGGTAGCCGTCCCCCCAGGCCTGACGCAGGACCACGAAAGCCGGCTCATACAGCGTCGATGCCATGGCCAGCCCGAGCGGAATCCACATCAGCAGGAATACCGCCGGCGACGGGCACCACGCCCAGAGCAGCAGTCCGATGGCGGCCAGCACCGAGCCCGTGCCCATGACCTTGCGTGCCGGCACGCGGTCCAGCAGCCGGCCCACTGCGAACGAGCACATCGCCCAGACCAGCAGCCCCAGCGAGAATCCGCCCGCAAGGAACGGTTTGCCGTACCCGAGGGACTGGCGCATCGGTTCGATGAACACGGTGAACGCGAAATACAGCGTCCCCCAACTGATGATCTCGGTGATGCCGAGCGTCCAGACGATCTGGCGGGGTGGCAGTGCCGGGCCACCGGCAGGATGGGGGACGGAAGGAGCGTTCATGGCGCGCCCGACGCAGATTTGGGGGCGCGCCGGTGGCGAAGCTTGATCGATGAAGCGAAGATTGTATCGGTCCGCCCGTGCCAGCGGGAAGCCACTTTCCGTGGGGATCCCTTAGTCCGGCGTCGCCGGACCTTTCAGCTCGACGGTATTGCCGTCCGGGTCCTTCACGTAGATCGACGGCCCGCGGCCCTCTGCGCCAAACCGCTGTTCGACCGGGCTGGCATCAATATGATGAATATTCAGATGCATAAAAATGGCCTGTTCATCGAACGGATCGATGCGAAGGCAGAAGTGATCGAGGTTGCGGCCCTCCGGGCCGGGTCCGGCCCCGCCAGCCTGCCCGAGCGGGCCATCGAGCGAAATCAGATCGATCAGTCCGCCGCCGGCGCGCAACTGGGTCAGGCCGAAGGCGGGCTGCTCGCGCTCGATGGTGCAGCCAAGCACGTCAACGTAGAAGCGCACGAGGCGGGGGACGTCGGCGGTGCGCAGCACCAGATGGTCGATACCGCGGATCTTCAGCATGGCGGGTTGCGCTGACCGGAGGGTCACCGGGAATCATTGATCGGGGATCAGCCGCTTGCCCAAGCTGACCGCGGCGTCACGGGTGTAGCCAAGCTCGTTGTAGAACGCCAGCACGGCGTCGTTGCCTTCGCGCACCAGCAGGTTGATCTTCGGGCAGCCGCGCTCGACCAGCAGCGCCTCGGCGTGTGCCATCAGCATACGCCCATAGCCACGGCCCTGATGGGCGGGGTCCACGGCCAGGTAGTAGACCCAACCGCGATGCCCGTCGAACCCAACCATGGCCGACGCACGCACATGTCCGTCCACATCGCCGATCAGGAACATCTCCGGCTGCTCGGTCATCTTGCGGGCGATGTCGCGATGCGGATCGTTCCACGGGCGTGTCAGCCCGCAGGCTTTCCACAGGGCGATGACATCGGCTTCGTCGGTCGGGTTGTAGGGGCGGATTTGCATGGGAACGTCGGGCGTGTGTCGGCCTGCCAGTGTAGCGCCGGCCACGCTATGACACGCCAAGACACGCCCCAGAAGTAAAAACGGCGCGGGATTCACTCCCGCGCCGCCGTTCTGCTTCGCCGCGATCAGGCTGCCTGCTGCCCCGCCTGCGGATTGCGGAACTGGGCGAGCAGCTTTTCCCACCGGCCGCGCGCCGCCTTGAGGTTGTTTTCCTTCACATGACCGAACCCGCGAATATCGTCGGGCACGTTCGCCAGCGCCACCGCCGTATCGTGGTTGGCCGCGCTCAGACCCTTCGACAGCTCGTCGAGCAGCGAACGATACTCGCCGATCAGCGCGCGTTCCGTGCGACGCTCCTCGGTCTTGCCGAAGATGTCGAGCGGTCCGCCGCGCAGGCCCTTGAGCTTGGCCAACATACGGAACAGCGTCATGGTCGACGGGCCGAAGCGGCGCTTGACCAGATGACCCTTGTCATCGCGCTTGGCCGTGGTCGGCGGCGCGAGCCAGAAGTTCAGCTGATAGTCACGGCCCGGCTCGCCTTCGAACTGCGCGCGCAGCTTGTCCAGGAAGATGGGGTCGGTGTACAGGCGCGCCACTTCATACTCGTCCTTGTACGCCATCAGCTTGGCCAGGTTGCGTGCCGCGGCTTCCGTCAGCGGCAGCGGCTTGCCTGCGCCCACCAGCGCGCTTTCCGCCGCGCGCACGCGATTCACCGCGTCGCGATACTGCTCGGCGTAGGCCGCGTTCTGGTACTTCGTCAGCAGGTCGACGCGATTGGCGATCAGCTTCTCCAGCAGCGCGCCCGACGACGTCGGCAGCTTCACCACATCCGCGCCTTCCGTCTGCGTCTTGAGCTTGCCGGTAAGCGACAGCACGTGATCGGGGTCGTGCGCCATGTGGCGGCCCCAGTCGAATGCGGCCTTGTTCTTGTCGATCGAGACACCGTTCAGTTCGATCGCACGCACCAGCGCTTCGAGCGACAGCGGAATCCAGCCCTTCTGCCACGCGTAGCCCAGCACCAGCGGGTTCGTGTAGATCGCGTCACCAAGCAGCGCCACGGCCAGCGCGCTGGCATTGATGAAGTCGCAGGCCTCGCCGACCGCATTGCGGATGTCCTGCTCGGCGGACAGGCCCGGGAACTGCCACTTCGGGTCCTTGATGAACGCGGCGGTCGGGGTTTGCGCCGTGTTGACCACGGCACGCGTGCGGCCCGTCTGCGTCTTCGAGATGACCTCGTCGGTGGCCGACACGATGGCGTCGCAACCGATCACGAGATCGGCCTCGCCCATCGCGATGCGCGTGGCGTGCAGGTCATCCGGCTTGGCCGCGATCTGCACATGCGACAGCACGGCGCCACCTTTCTGCGCCAGGCCGGCCATGTCGAGCACCGTCACTCCCTTGTTCTCCAGGTGCGCCGCCATGCCGAGCAGGCCGCCGATCGTCACCACGCCGGTACCGCCCACGCCGGTCACGAGGATGCCGTACGAACGGCGCATCGTCGGCAGCACGGGTTCGGGCAGCGCGGGCAGTCCTCCCATCGACATGCCAGTGGCCTGAGGCTTGCGCACCTGCGCGCCTTCGGCCGTGACAAAGCTCGGGCAGAAGCCGTTCACGCACGAGAAGTCCTTGTTGCACGACGACTGGTTGATCTGGCGCTTGGTGCCGAGTTCGGTCTCCAGCGGTTCCACCGAGAGGCAGTTCGACTTGACCGAGCAGTCGCCGCAGCCTTCGCACACGGCGTCGTTGATGAACGCGCGGCGTGCCGGATCAGGGAACGTGCCGCGCTTGCGGCGGCGACGCTTCTCCGTGGCGCAGGTCTGGTCGTAGATCAGGATCGTGCAGCCAGGCACCTCGCGCAGTTCGCGCTGGATGTTGTCGAGTTCCTCGCGTGGATGCACGGTCAGCCCCTCGGGCAGCTTGATCGCGCTGTTGTACTTCTCGGGCTGGTCCGTGACGATGACGATCTTCTTCGCGCCCTCGGCGGCCACCTGGAAAGCGATGTCCTGCACCGAAAGCTGACCGTCGACGGGTTGGCCGCCGGTCATCGCCACCGCGTCGTTGTAGAGGATCTTGTAGGTGATGTTCACGCCGGCCGAGATCGACGCGCGGATCGCCAGCAGGCCGGAGTGGAAGTACGTGCCGTCGCCCAGATTGGCGAACACGTGGTTATCGCCGGCAAACGGCGCCTGGCCGATCCACGCCACGCCTTCGCCGCCCATCTGGCTGAACGTGCTGGTATTGCGGTCCATCCAGACCGTCATGTAGTGGCAGCCGATGCCGGCCAGCGCGCGCGAACCCTCGGGCACGTTGGTCGACGTGTTGTGCGGACAGCCCGAGCAGAACCACGGCTTGCGCTCGGCGGTGACGCGCGGCGTGGCCAGCGCTTTTTCCTTCGCCTGGATCAGGGCCAGCCGCGCCTCGATGCGCGCACGGATGTCGCTGGGCAGGTCGAACTTCTCGAGTCGCGTGGCGATGGCCTTGGCGATGATCGCCGGGGACAACTCGTAGTGCGCCGGCAGCAGCCAGTTGTTCTGCGGGATCGACCATTCGCCGCCCGCGTTGTCCTTTTCGTCGAACTTGCCGTAGACCTTGGGACGCACGTCGTCGCGCCAGTTGTACAGCTCTTCCTTGAGCGCGTACTCCATGATCTGGCGCTTTTCTTCGACGACCAGGATTTCATGCAGGCCCTCGGCGAACGCACGCGCGCCATGCGCTTCGAGCGGCCACACGCAGCCCACCTTGTAGAGCCGGATGCCGATGCGGGCGCAGGTCTCGTCGTCCAGCCCCAGGTCGGACAGTGCCTGGCGCGTGTCGAGATAGGCCTTGCCAGCGGTCATGATGCCGAAGCGCGCGTGCGGCGAATCGATCTCGATGCGGTCGATCTTGTTGGCGCGCACATAGGCCAGCCCCGCGTACCACTTGTAGTCGAGCAGGCGGGCTTCCTGTTCCAGCGGCGGGTCTGGCCAGCGGATATTCAGGCCGCCCTGGGGCAGCGCGAAGTCATCGGGCAGAACGATCCGCACGCGGTGCGGGTCGAGTTCAACCGATGCCGAAGATTCCACCACATCGGTCACGCACTTCATGGCCACCCACAGACCCGAGTAGCGGCTCATCGCCCAGCCATGCAGGCCGTAATCCAGGTACTCCTGCACATTCGACGGGTAGAGCACGGGCAGGCCGCAGGCCTTGAAGATGTGTTCGGACTGGTGCGCCAGCGTGGAGGACTTGGCCGAGTGATCGTCACCGGCCAGCACCAGCACGCCGCCATGCCGGCTGGAGCCGGCCGAGTTGGCGTGCTTGAAGACGTCGCCGGTGCGGTCGACACCCGGACCCTTGCCGTACCACATGCCGAACACGCCATCGAACTTGGCGTCCGGATACATGTTGACCTGCTGCGATCCCCAGACGGAGGTGGCGGCAAGGTCTTCGTTCAGGCCGGCCTGGAACACGACGTTGTGCGCCGCAAGGTGCTTCTTGGCTTTCCAGAGCGACTGGTCGAGCGCGCCGAGCGGGGAGCCGCGGTAGCCGGAGATGAAGCCTGCGGTATTCAGGCCGGAGGCGCGGTCGCGTTCCTGCTGCAGCATCGGAAGACGTACTAGTGCCTGCGTGCCGCTGATGTAGATGCGGCCGCGTTCCAGCGTGTACTTGTCTTCGAGGGAAACGTTTTCGAGCGCGCGACGGATGGCGTCGCTGACCGGAGGGGTCAGTGGGGCATTCATTTGTGCTCCTCTAGGGGCATGCTGTCGGGATCACCGACACATCAGTTGTGGGCAGCCGTTCGCAGTCTCTTTTGGAGCCATTGGACGGCCGTGTCTCTGCGCGGCATGGTAGCACCGGCGTGCAGGCCGCGGTACCGTGCGATGCAGCATAAATCGCGCCCGGGACCCCCGTGATTTCCCGTATACGCATACGCCACACGTGTACACTGCGGTGCATCCAAACGGCGCACGCGCGAGCCACGATGTAGACCGCGCGCCACCACGGCGTATCCTGTCGTGGTGCAACCCGCCCCATCCAACTCCGACCATGACCAATACTCCTCGCCAGGGCGCGACCCTGGCCGTGCTGATCGATGCCGACAACGCGGCGCCTGCCATCGTCGAAGGCCTGCTGGCCGAAGTGGCCAAGTACGGCGTTGCCGCCGTCAAGCGTATCTACGGCGACTGGACGCGTCCTAACCTGTCGGGCTGGAAGGACCGCCTGCTGGCGCACTCGATCCAGCCGATCCAGCAGTTCCGCTACACCGTGGGCAAGAACGCCACCGACAGCGCGATGATCATCGACGCGATGGACCTGCTCTACACGGGCCGCTTCGACGGGTTCTGCATCGTCTCCAGCGATAGCGATTTCACCCGCCTGGCATCGCGCATCCGCGAACAGGGCCTGACCGTCTACGGTTTCGGCGAACGCAAGACGCCGAAACCGTTCGTGACGGCGTGCGACAAGTTCATCTACTCCGATGTGCTGCGCGCGGAAGCCGATTCGGATTCCGACTCCGAGACCGGGAGCGCGCCGGCACGCAAGCGCACGACCCAGGAACTGCGCCAGGATTCGCGCCTGGTACGGCTGCTGCAGAGCGCGTCGCAGGCCGTGTCCGACGAGGATGGCTGGTCCACGCTCGGTGGCATCGGCAACTACATCGCCAAGCAGGCCCCGGAATTCGATTCGCGTAACTATGGCTACGGCAAGCTTTCGGAGCTGGTGACGGCGACGAACCTGTTCGAGGTGGAAACGCGCAATGGCGGCAATAACAAGACCCTCTGGGTGCGGCTGAAGAAGCGCAACAAGGGTGAGGGTGGCGGGCAGCCGCAGCCGGCGCAACCGCAGCAACCGCAGCAACCGCAGCAGCAGGCGCAGTCGTCCCAGCCGTCCCAGTCGCAGCAGCCATCGCAGCAAGCCCAGCCACAGCAGCAGCGTCCGGCCCCGGCACCCGCACGACCGGTACCGCCCGCGCCCGAACCCGTGGCAGTCGTCGTACCGGCAATCGAGCCCGCTCGAGTGACGGAAGAGGAAGATGACGACGACGCAGCCGGTTCCGCCTCAACGCTGATTCAGGAGGCCGTGGAGGTCTCCACCGAGAGGCCGAAGGCGGGCGGCAAGCGCGGCAAGCGTCCCGATGTCACGCTGAGCGATACCCCGTGGCCGATCGACCAGTCGGTGTTCTCGGCGCCCGGCGCGACTGTGCTGTCGGCACAGGTAGACGTGCCCGAGGAGACGAAGGCGGAAGCGCCTGCGGAGGAAGCCAAGAAGCCGGCGAAGAAGAAGCCTGCGGCAAAGAAGGCCGCACCGCGCAAGCGGGCGCCGGCGAAGAAGGCGGCTGCGGCGGAGTAAGCGTCGTCGTGGTCTGACGTCGCTGCCCTCTCCTGCGTGCGGGAGAGGACGAGAACCTCGTGCAGATTCAACGCAATCGGTTTGTTCCTCTCTCCCTTGTGCGGGAGAGAGTCAGCGCCTCAACAACTGACGCGCTATCTGACCAGCTGATTGATCTCGATGATTGGCATTAGCACGGCCAGCACGATCATCAGCACCACCACACCCATCGTCAGAATCAGCAGTGGCTCAAGCAGGCTGGTCAGGAACATCGTACGGCGCTCCAGTTCCTGGCCTTCGCCGGTGGCTGCGCGGTCGAGCATCGTCGGCAGGTTGCCGGTGGCCTCGCCGGACCGGATCAGGTGCACCAGCACCGGAGGGAACTGGTTCTGCGCAGCCAGCGCGCGCGCCAGCGATGCGCCTTCGCGCACGCGCGTGGTGGCGTCCTCGACGTTGGCCTTGAGCGCCTGGTTGGTCAGCGTTTCTCCAGCGGCCTGCAGGCTGCGCAGGATCGGCACGCCGGCAGATACGAGAATCGATAGCGTGCTGGCGAAGCGCGCCGTGTTGTACCCGCGAATCAGCTTGCCGACCAGCGGCGCGGTCAGTAGCCAGCGGTGCCATGCCAGACGAACGTCGGGCTGCTTCAGCAGGCTGCGAATGATTGCCACGACCGCGGCGATGACACCCAGCGCGGCCCACCACCAGTTGCGCACGAAATCTGACAGTGCCAGCATGATCACGGTCAGCGTGGGCAGCTTCTGCTTGGTATTGGCAAACACGCTGACCACCTGCGGCACCACATACGACAGCAGGAAGATCACGATCGCGAACGCCACCACCGTGACGATGGCTGGGTACGTGAACGCGAGCCGGATCTTCGACGTCAGCGTGTTGCGCGTTTCGATGTAGGTGGCCAACCGTTCGAGCACCATGCCGAGATGGCCAGAATGCTCGCCGGCTGAAACCAGGGCACGGTAGATGTCCGGAAAATCCTTGGGATGCTGGGCCAGCGCCACGGAGAGCGAGCTGCCGCCCATGACTTCGGCGCGGATGCCAGCAAGGAGTTCGTGCACGTACTGGCGTTCGGCCTGATCGGCAAGCGCGCCCAAGGCTTCGTCGAGCGGCAGGCCCGACACGATCAGGCTGGCGAGCTGGCGCGTGAACAGCGCCTGCTCCTGCGTCGACAGCCGGCGCACGAACGCGCTGCTGCCGCTGCGCTTGGCCAACCCTGCGCCGGCCAGCGGGTCAACGATGATTGGCGTCAGCCCGCGTGCGCGAAGTTGCGCGCGCGCCTGCTTTGGGCTGTCGGCCTCGATGACGCCGCGATCTGCACGGCCGGCGGCGTCGGCGGCTTCATAGCGATAGGCGGGCATACTGCGCGGGCTCCTTCGCTCTAGTCGCGCGACACGCGCAGCACTTCTTCAAGCGAAGTGGCGCCGCTGTCGATCCAGCGCTGCGCATCACCGCGCATCGTGTGCATGCCCTTGGCCAGCGCCCGTTGCTTGATCTCGGACTCGGGCTGCTGGCGGTGGATCATCGTCTGGATTTCGGCATCGACAGTCAGCAGTTCATACACACCCATACGGCCCTGATAGCCGGAATTTCCGCACTTGTCGCAACCTACCGGGTGCCATACGCGCTGCAGTGGCTTGCCGTCGGCAAGAAGCGTCTCGGATTCGCCCGGTGTGACTTCGATGACTTCCTCGCGCTTGCAGTGCGGGCAGAGACGGCGCACCAGCCGCTGCGCCAGCACGCCAATTAGCGACGACGAAAGCAGGAACGGCTCGATGCCCATGTCGACCAGACGGGTCACGGCCGAGGCTGAATCGTTGGTGTGCAGCGTGGCCAGCACGAGGTGGCCGGTCAGCGATGCCTGCACCGCGATCTGCGCGGTTTCGAGGTCGCGGATTTCACCGATCATGACCACGTCCGGGTCCTGACGCAGAATCGCGCGCAGGGCCTTCGCAAAGGTCATGTCGATGCGCGCGTTGACCTGTGTCTGGCCGATGCCGTCGAGATCGTATTCGATCGGATCCTCGACGGTCATGATGTTGGTCGTATGGGAGTCTAGCCGCGATAGCGCCGCGTACAGCGTCGTGGTCTTGCCCGAACCTGTGGGTCCGGTCACCAGCACAATGCCGTGCGGCTGGCGAATCAGATCATCGAAGCTGGCCAGCGTCGAGCGCGCCATACCGAGCTTGGCCAGGTCGAGACGGCCCGCTTCCTTGTCGAGCAGACGCAGCACCGCGCGCTCGCCGTGTCCGGTCGGCAGCGTGGATACGCGCACGTCCACCGGCCGTCCGCCCACGCGTAGCGTGATGCGGCCATCCTGCGGCAACCGTTTCTCGGCAATGTCGAGCTGCGCCATGATCTTGATCCGCGAGATCAGGGCACCATGCAGCGCCTTCTTCGGACGCACCACGTCGCGCAGCGTGCCATCCACACGGAAACGCACGACCGATGACGACTCGAACGGCTCGATGTGGATATCGGAAGCCTGTTCGCGCGCGGCCTGCGTCAGCAGCGCATTGATCATGCGGATGATTGGCGCATCATCCTCGGACTCGAGCAGGTCTTCCACGGCCGGGATGTCCTGCATCAGGCGCGACAGATCGACTTCGCCTTCCACCTCGCCCACCACCTGCGCGGCGGTGCCGTCCTGGCGGTTATAGGCATCGGACATCGCGGCCTCGAGTTCGGCCTGTTCCAGCACGCGCAGATGCAACGCGCCGTGCACGCGCGCCACCTCGGCCAACGCGGCCGGAGAGGTCTTGCGGCTGACCCAGACTTCGAGTCCGTCGGGGCGTTGGTGCGCGATCAGCAGCGGTGCTTCGCGCGAGAACGTGTACGAGACCAGCCGCGCCGCCATCGGCGACGGGGCTTCGAGTGGCGTTTCTGTCGCGGCGGGTGCCGTCACTGGCGTATCGGTTGCCATGATGTTCAACCTTACGCGCCCTGGCCGGAAGCGGTCTGCGAGAGCGGCCGCTGTACCGGCTGCGGCACGGTCTGCGGCGCGGGTGCGGACGTCGACGGTTGCCCCGGCGCAAGGGGCACCGGGCCGGGCACAGGACCGTTGTAGCGCGGGTCGACGAACGGCGCGGTCGGCGCATCGGCCGGCGGCAGCACGGGTGTGTTCAGCTCGCGGACCACCATGTTCGGGGAGACGAAGTTCTGCTGCTGGCCGCGGATGAAGTCGTAGCGATCCTGCGTCAGACGATCCGTGGCGGTGGTGGTGCGCATCACGTAGGGGCGCAGGAACACCAGCAGATTGGTCTTCGAACGGGTCTTGTTCTCGTAGCGGAACAACGAGCCGAGGTAGGGGATGTCACCGAGCAGCGGCACCTTCTGGACGTTGTCGCCGTAGTTGTCCTCAATCAGGCCGCCCAGCACGATGATCTGGCCATCGTCCACGAGCACATTGGTTTCGATCGATCGCACGTTCGTGGTGGGGCCCTGCGGGTTGGTGAGCGTGCCGGGGGCCACTTGCGAAGACTCCTGGTAGATCTGCATCTTGACCAGGCCGCCTTCGGAAATCTGTGGGCGCACGCGCAGCGTGATGCCGACATCCTTGCGGTCGAACGTCTGGAACGGCGTCACCGAGGTCGAACTGCCAGTCTGCGCGTACGATCCCGTGGTGATCGGAATGTTCTGGCCGATGAGGATCTTCGCTTCCTCGTTCTCGAGTGTGATCAGGTTCGGCGTGGACAGCAGGTTCACGCTGGTGTTCTGTCCCAGTGCGTGGAGCAGCGCGCCCAGACCGATGGCCTTGTTGATCACCCCAAGATTCAGGCCGCCCACATCGGGCACGAGGCCACTGATGGCCGCCAGGCCGGCGGTCTTGTTCTGGTTGTAGAGCGCGGCCGCCGCAGTCAGGTTGATGATGTTCTGGCCGCCGGCACCGAAGTTGGTCCCAGCGAAGCCGACGGTGTTGCCGCCCGAATTGATCAGCCCTTGCCACTGGATGCCAAGCTGGCTGTCCAGCGTGCCGCTGACTTCCACGATCATCGATTCGATATAGACCTGCGCGCGCCGCGCGTCGAGGTCGTCGATCACGCCGCGCAGATTGCGGTACACCGGCTCGCTGGCGGTAATGATCAGCGAGTTCGTCGACGGGTCGGCCTGGACGATGCCGCCCGTGGTCGGTTGCTGGTTGACCGCGAACGATGCGGAGAACGCGTTGCTGCCGCTGCCGAAGCTGTTGCCGGAACCGCTGCGGTTGTAGTTGCCGGTATTGCCACCGGTGTACTGGCCGCCTTGCGGCAGTGAGGTGGATTGCATTGCGGCGCCGCCCGTCGCGCCGCCACCGGGTTGCGTCGAGCTGGAGAAACTGCTGTCCGCCGCGACGATGGCCCGCAGCGTGGCCGCGAGCTTCACGGCGTCGGCATTCCTGAGCGGCACCACCCAGATGTTGCCAGGGCGCGCGAACGGCTGGTCGATCTTCTCGATGAGCTGGCGTGCCTGCTGCACGCGTGCGCGGCTGGAGGCGCGGATCATCAGCGAGTTGCTGCGCGGTTCCGCCACGACGGTCGTGCGCAGGCTCGCGTCGCCAGCGCCGGCTCCACCTGCGGCGGCGGTCGGGTCGAGCAGTTTCTGCAGGACCACTGCTGCATCGCTGGCGATCGCGTTCTTGAGCGGAATCAGCTCCACTTCGCCGGACGCGGGCGCATCCACCGCGGCGATGATCCGTGCCAGACGGCGCAGATTGTCCGCGTAGTCGGTGATGACCAGCGTGTTGTTGGCCGGGTAAGCGGTGATCGTGTTGTTCGGCGCGATCATCGGCCGCAGCACTGGCACCAGGTTGTTGGCCGATTCGTAGTTCAGGCGGAAGACCTGCGTCACCACCTGGTCGCCGCGATTGCTGCTGGGACCGACAACCGTGGGCGAGCCCTGCAGTTTGGCATCGGCTTCGGGTACGACCTTGGTGAAGCCGTTGGACTCGACCATCGCGTAACCCTGCATCCGCAGCACGGAACCGAGCGTTTCCAGCGCCTGCGCGCGCGAGACGGGCTGCTCCGTGACCAGATTCACGGTGCCCTTCACGCGCGGATCGATCACGAAGTTCTTGCCGGTGGCCTGACCGACCGCCTTCACCACCGACTCCAGGTCGGCGTTGACGAAGTTCAGCACCACCTGGTCACGATTGCTACGCGAGCCGATGTCGTTCGGTTGCGGTGGCTGCTGGGATGGCTGGGCCCAGAGCGGGGCGGGCGCCAGCAGCGACAGGCCGCACAGCAGGACGACGGCGCGGGCGCAGGCGGTACGAAAGACGGGTTGGTTGGCTCGGGTTTTCATCATCGATTCAAGGCGGGCTGCCGAGGACGGGGCCTCAGTAGCGCAGCCTGGTCACATTGTTCTCATGTCGTCCCAGCAGGCTCATCAGGCCTGCCAGCTGGGTGGCCGCTTCGGGGTCGGTACGTGCCGTGCCATCGAAGCGCGCTTGCCTGCCGATCGTGCCGCTGCCCTCCAGGTACAGCGGCCCGGCCGTGGTTTTCAGTTGCAGCGTGCCGTCCGCGCCGGTCAGCTCGACCTCGGCGCGGTAGCTGCCCAACGGGCGCAACCGGCTTACTGCGGCGGACATCTGCTCGAGTTGCATCGACAGGTGCCCGTACTTCTGGTTGCCGGCGAACTTGCCTTGCAGCGCCGACCAGTCGATACGCATCATGCCGTCGGGGCGCAGCGTATTGAAAGGCGCACCGACGCCCTCTAGCAGTGACGCCGGCAGGCGGATGCTGCCCGGCGTCACGGTCCAGCCCGACGGCGTGACAGCTACCGTCGTCGGCGCACCCATCGCCTCGGTGTGCGAGACGGTCACGCGGGCCGTGCCTGTGAACAATGGCCAGAACGCCACGTCCCAGGTCAGCCGCCCCGGCAGTACCGTGGCGGTCTGGCTGCCCGTGCCCGCTGACAGCGCCAGCGTGGCGCTGCCGTGCCATATCGTGCCTGCCGCGTCGGCCAGCAGCACCCGGCGTTGCGTCTCGCCGGCGATGCGTTCGGCCAGCCACGTGGCCGGCATCGATACCAGTACGGTGACGCCGACAGTGGCGATGCAAAGCAACGTCCAGCGCACGCGCCGCCAGCCGCGTGACGCGCGGATGCGCTGTCGCGGCAGACGCAGGGCTTCGAGCCGCGCCATCACCGGCCGCCGGTGCCGGGGCCCTGCAGCGTTGCGGTCATGTTGACCAACGCCGTGGCGCCCACATAGCTGATACGTGTATCAGTGACCTTCAGTCGTTGCTGTAGCCGCACGTCTTGCAGCCAACCGGCCACGGACCCGAACGGAACCTTGTCCAACTGAATCTGGACGGCGTTGTCGCCGGTCGTCATCAGGCGCGTGGCCTTCAGGCCGTGCTGCACCAGGCTGTCCTGCAGCGCCTGGGTCAGCGCGTCGCCACGCAGTGACGGGGCGCGATTGGCCGACAGGCCGCGTGCTTCCTGCGCCAATGTTTCCATCTCGGACAGATCCGCACGCAGCACCGGCAGGTTGCGCGTCAGCCGGGCTCCCTCGACGGAGGCCGGCTCCCACAGCAGCAGGTAGCCGAAGACCAGCACAAGCACCACCGCGCCACCGCCGAGGATGGCCTGTTCGCGCGGATTGCGTGCGGTCCAGAATACGTCGAACTGCTCGCGCCACCGATCGGGGACGCGCGGCTTGAAGCGGGCGAGGCGCGTGGCCATGTTGGTTGACATGCCTGATCTCATGATGCCGTCCCGCCTTCCGCCTTCACGGTCCAGTGCGAACCGGTCGGCGTCGGGGCGCCCCCGCTGCGGCTCGCCGCATCGGATGGGCTTCTGTCTTCATCCATCTGAAGACCGACCTGGCGCACGGCGTTCTGCAGTGCGGAGGTGTTGGTGCCGGGCTTGAGCGTCACGTAGAGCGTCGCGGCGCGGTATTCGAGCTGGAGCAGCGCATCGGGCGGCAGATCGCGCGCGGCGCGCGCAAAGCCGTCGGCGAGCGGCAGGAAATCGTTGGGTGTGCTGCGACCGCTGGCCGTGCGCAATTGCTCCACCTGGCGGCGCATCAGCAGAATGGGCTCGGCTACCGGCGGCACGTTCGGAAATGCTGTGTGCAGCAGATCGACCTGAGCCGCCTCCAGACGCTTGGCTTCCTTGCGAAGCGCCAGCCATTGCGCGTTCATGCCGACGATCTGCACGAGCAGGAGCGCGACGACCAGCAGGGCCGGCCAGCGCCATGCGCGCACGTTCCAGCGGTCCATGCGTCCCTGGGCGAACTCGAACTGCGCCAGATCGAGTTGCGGCTGTTGCAGGCATTCCTCGACGCCAGCCAGCCAGATGCGCCAGGTCTCGGAGGCACGCGATGCGTGCATCGGCGGACGCTTGCCTTGTAGCGCCTGTACTGGCGCGTTCGCCAGGGCCGCGTTGTCGCCATGCCATTGGCCGGCCGGCGCCAGGAGCTGCCATGTCGACAGCGCCCGGTCATCGAGCAGCAGACCGTAGCCCTCGTACGGGCCGGTGCGCACGGTCAATTGCCACAGGCGCGACAGTTCGCCCGGCGCGGGTGCCGCGGTGTCGAGCAACAGCGCCGATTGCGCGAGCGTCGAGGTGGCGGCTTCCACGACCAGCGTGGCGGGTTGTTCGGGACTGGTATCGGCTGTGCCCGCTTCTGTTGGCGCCGACTGCCCAGCGGCACGGGCCGGAGATGCGGGACCATCTGCAGTGGCCAACGCCGGTTCCGGCTCTGGCGCGGGTTCGGGGGCCGTGACCGGGGCCGCGAGCGGCAGGCAAAGCTGGGCGGCCACCACATGGCGGCGGCGATGCTTGTGTTCCGCGAACTGGTCGAGCGCGGCGCGCATCCAGGCGCGGTCGGTCACCATCAGTAGGCGGCGGCGCGGGCCACGCGCTGAACCGGCGCCATCGAATGCCGGCCCCAGGGCGATATGGCATGGCGCGGCGTCGGTGGCCAGCACGTCCTCCACGAGGTTCGGCAGCGCGAGGCGCATCCGTACTGGCGGCAGAGGCGGGACCATGGCCGCCGTCAGCAGGACATCGCTGGCGGCCACGATCAGCACCAGGCGGTCTGCCGGCGGCATCTCGGACGGCACGGCGTGGCCTTCGCGCAACAGCTCGGGTGCCTGTTCGGCCGCCTGGCGGCGATTCTTATCCCCTACGGGCGTGCGTACCAGCGCAAATGGCATGGCGCCGAACTGCCACGGTTGCGGCTGGTCGTGCGGCCGATGCGGCAGGCGGACGTAGAGGGTGGTACTCAAAATTTCCCTGTAATCAGTGGAAAAGTCGCGCGGGAGTTGCCCGACAGGGGCGTCCGGGCGACGCAAATCGTTGCGGGGGATAGCCTGGAATAGCGGCAGACGGCCGCCCAGGTTCGGCGCAGCAGCATACCTTGCCTGTGTGACTAACTCGCGTCAATAGCGTCCCGTCCCAATTTGCAGGCGGCAGAATCTAACGCTGTCGCAGGACAAAACCTGATGCGCGTCGGCCAGTTAGTTCGACGGGGGCATGGCATCGGCATCGCGCGACCAGACGACGCGGGTCGTATTGCCACTGCCCTGCACATTCTGGCGCTCGACCAGCGATACCTTGAGGCGGCGCGCCCGATCGTGCCGCACCAGGCCGTAGATCAGGAAGTAGCGCGAGCTCACGTCGAGCGTGTTGGCCGTGATCACCGCCTTTGGTGCAATTGTCTGCAACTGTGTCGTGATGTCGCCAGTGTTGTTGAAATAGGCGCGGTCGCGCTGGCGGAGAAGCTCGCGCGCGCGGTCCAGCGGCAGCTTGTCGATCACGGCGGCCAGCACCTCCGCGTCCGCGGTGTTGGCGTTGACCGTGGTGCGTTCGGGCAGCACCGTCACGAACGGTTCGAGCGTGTCGATCATCTCCGGGGTGAAGCCCGGAATCGCCAGCAGGCTTTGCACGCTGTCTGGCGGCCTCGGCACGGGTTGTCCGTCGCCCGATCCACCCTTGGCTGCGCGCAGGACATATTGCGCAGTGGTCTCCGCCAGCGCAGCGTTCATGCCGAGCGTTTGAAGCAGGCGTCCGAATGCCTGCATCGATGCGGGGTCGATCGAGATCGTGAGACCGGATTCGCCGGACGTCGACTGATAGAGGTTGGTCAGGTTGAAACGTGCCTGGGCATCCAGGATGCGTCCAGAGAGAAACGACGTTTCTCCGGCCTGATCGGTGCGAAGCCCGGCGCCGAGAAAATCGGACAGGCGTGTTTCGGCCACCGGGACCGACCACGGCTCGCCGAGGTAGTCGACGTTCGAGCGGCGCTGGTCGTCGCGCAGGATCAGGCGTGCCCAGTCCACCGCGGCGCGCTCGATCCACTGGGCCTGCGCCATCAGCCGCTGATTCTCGATCGAGCGGATCTGCACCTGCTGGCGCCAGAGCATGCCGGAGACCACCACCACGGCCAGAGTCACGATCAGCAGCGCCGTGACGACAGCGGCGCCACGCTGGCGGGATTGCATGAAGGAGGAAGGGGGGTGATGGCGCACGGTCACAGTCCCGTCGTGCAGATCTTCTGGAACTGGCGGGGTACGTCGCCGTCGCCCATGCGGGCCAGGACCGTCAGTTCGACCGCACGGATCGCCACGGTCTTCGCCACAAGATCGAGGCCAGCCTGCGCGTCGCTGGCGCCGACTGCCGCCGCGGCGCTGCCTTGCTGCAGCGCGGCCCGTATGCGCCCGGTGTCCGTCAGCCAACCGGACGGCTCCACCCAGACCCGTGCGGAAAGCTGCTCGGCGTCGGGCAGCAGCGGACGCAGCTGGACACCTGTCGTGGCAGCCGTCTGACGCATCGACTGGATGGCGTTCTGTACCTCGTTGCGCGACATCGCCGGGCGGCTTGCCGCGCGGACGATCGTGTTGCCGTCCAGGCGATAGGACACGACCTGCCAGGCCGGCGGCGAGCCGGCATCGCGTCGATCGCGCACCATCAGTATCTGATTCTGGGCGAGTTCCACCGGGCTGGCCTGCAGCAGGGCAGGCAGGGTCAGGTGCTCGCAATCGGACTGGAACTGCCCATAGAGCACCTTGAGTGTATCGAGTCGCTTGTCGTGATCGACCAGACGTTCACGGGTGCGCGTCATCGAATCGAGCGCGCGCCATCCGATCACGGCCATCACGGCCAGCAGCGTGATCGCCACCAGCATCTCGAGCAGCGTGAAGCCGCGGCTGCGGTCAGAGGACATTGCGCGTTTCATTCGGAACCAGCGTGACGAGCCAGGCCAGCCGCACGGACTTGTTGGTGGCCGAAGGGAAGACGGAGATCTCGACGCGCCGGAAGGAGGGATTCGGCGTGCTCGTGACGGATTCCTCGCACCAAAGCGTGGCGCCGCCCTGCGGGCAGTCATAGCCACGCGTGCCGGGCTCGGGCCAGGTCTTCGAAAGTCGCAATGTGGCGAGGTGGTTCTCGGCGCTGAACTCAGCCAGCATGCGCTGCTGGAGCGAGATGCTCGACTCGGTCATCGAACCCATCGCCCGCATGGCGGCGGTCAGGGCCACTGCGAGGATTGTCAGCGCGACCAGTACCTCGATCAGCGTGAAGCCTTCGCGGCGATGTTCACGAATGCGACGCGCGCTCATTGCAGGACCGTGGCCACGTAGCGGCCGCTGCCATCGCCGGTCACGTCGACGCGAATGGCGCCGCTCGTGAGGATCAGGCGCTGCGGTTCGTCGATCAGCTCGCGACCAAAGACCAATCGAACCGGGCCGGCACCCAGGCGGCGCCCGCCTTCGGCAATGACGGCGCCGTCCAGGCGTACCCGCCATTGACCAGGCGCGAAGATATCGGTCCGCATCGGCACCCAGCCCTGTGGCGTGGATTCGAGAAAGCGCCAGCCCCCGGCATCACCCTCCCAGGCGATTGGGCGGGCGCCAAGCTGGGCGTCTTCCTGGGCGAGTTCGAAGAGGCGGGCGATGCGCTGGCCGTCGTCGAGCACGCGCCCGCGTTCGTTGGGCGATGCATTGACGGCCACCAGCGAGATAACGATGCCAGCGATCACCATGACCACCAGCAGTTCGAGCAGGGTGAAGCCGGGGACCCGGCGGCACGTCCGGCGACAAGGAGCGAATGCGGTCAGGCCGCGTGGTGTCGCCGGGCGCATGGATCAGAAAGGGCGCTTATTCCCAGTTGCCGATGTCGGCGTCGTTGCCGGTGCCGCCGGGCTGGCCATCGGCACCGAAGCTGAACACGTCGATCTCACCGCGTACGCCCGGGTTCAGGTACTGGTACGGATGACCCCACGGATCCTTCGGCAGCTTTTCCAGGTAACCACCGCCCTTCCAGTTGTTGGGAACGGGCTCGATGGTCGGCTTGGTCACCAGCGCCGCCAGACCCTGTTCGGTGGTCGGGTAGCGGCCATTATCGAGGCGGTAAAGCTTCAGCGCCTGCATGACCGACGAGATGTCCTGACGCGCCGCGACGATGCGTGCCTCATCGGGGCGGCTCATGATTTTCGGCACCACCAGGGCCGCGAGCACCCCCAGGATCACGATCACCACCATGATTTCGATCAGGGTGAAGCCGCGCGCGCGACGGCGTTGGCTGGGGAGTCGGGTGTCGGGCTGGGTGGCGAATCTGCGCATCGTGAATAGTGCCTTGGACTTGTATGTCGGGAGAGAGCCGCGCCGAGGCAAGCAGCGCGGCGGGTATGATCGGAAAGTATAACCGCCGCCGCATGACTGTTTAATGTGCTGAGGCAGATCCGGCTGTGCTTAATGCTGCATTGCATCAAAAATCTTGCATTGGCGATGCACGTTATCTATGATTCCAGTCACGATGCAACTGACCCGATTCTCCGACTACGCGCTGCGCCTGCTGATGTATGTATCACGCGGCGACGGCAGCCGGCCAATCACGATTGCCGAGGTTGGCCAGCAATTCGATATCTCGCATAACCACCTTGTGAAGGTGGCTGCGCGGTTGTCGAAGCTCGGCTGGATTTCGGCAACGCGCGGGCGCCACGGTGGTCTGCAACTCGGCCCGGGAGCGGAAAAACTGTCCGTCGGCGCGATCCTGCGCGAACTCGAAGGCCGCAAGGCCATCATCGACTGCGCCGATCCGCCATGTGCCTTGAATGGCAACTGCCGTTTGAAACGGGCACTCGATGACGCCGAAGAGGCGTTCTATCGCGCGCTGGATGGTGTGACCCTGGCCGATGTGTCAGGTAGCCGCACGGCCGAATCGATCATCAGCCTGCATCGAGATTTCCTGAGCCGGCACGTGGCATAAGGATTCGGGGGGCCACCCCGACCCATGTCGTCTGCCGGCTTTATTGTGCGCAAAAACATGCATTTTATATGCATGAATCAAGGAGTTTTGCTGATGTTGTCCGCTGCTTCCCGCCCCTATATTGATGCCAGCGTCCCCGTGCTGCGTGAGCACGGTCTTGCGATCACGACACATTTCTACCGAGAGATGTTCGCGGCGCGCCCCGAACTGAAGCGCATTTTCAACATGGGCAATCAGGCCAATGGCTCGCAGCAGCAATCGCTGGCCTCGGCAGTGTTCGCCTATGCGGCCAACATCGATCGTGCCGACGTGCTTGCGCCCGTGGTCGAGCGCATCGTCCACAAGCACGTGGCGGTCGGATTGACGCCGGCTCACTATCCGATCGTCGGCAAGTATTTGCTGGAAGCCATTGCCGCCGTGCTGGGCGACGCCGCCACGCCGCCGCTGCTGGCCGCCTGGGACGAAGCCTACTGGCTGCTGGCCGGCGAACTGATTGCCGCAGAGGCCCGACTCTATGAACGCCATGGCGTGGCGGCAGGTGAACTTCTGCGCGTGCGCGTGGTGAACCGCGAACAGGAGGGGGATCAGGTGGTGGCGTTGACGCTGGCCGCCGAAGACGGCTCGCCGCTGCGTGACTTCGTGCCGGGTCAGTACATCAGCGTTGAGGCATCGTTCGCCGACGGACGCCGTCAACTGCGCCAGTATTCGCTTTCGGGCGAGCGCGGCCTCCCGACGTGGCGTATCTCGGTGAAGCGCGAAGATGGCGCAAGCGACGCGCCGGCGGGGACGGTATCGAACTGGCTGCATGAGAACGCCCAGGTCGGCACGACGCTGCACGTGAGCACCCCTTGGGGCGATTTCGCGCCCGAGCTCGACAGCCGCCAGCCGATCGTGCTGATGTCGGCAGGCATCGGCGTGACGCCGATGGTCTCGGTGTTGCGCACGCTCGCACACGAAAATCCGCAACGGCCGGTGCTGTTTGCCCATGCCGCCCGTCATGGTCGCCAGCACGCGCATCGTCGCGACCTGGCATGGGCGCGCGAGCGGATGCCCAATCTGCGTACCCATGTCAGCTATGAAACGCCGCAGTCGGTGGATGCCTCGGGGCGCGACTACGACCACGCCGGCACGATGCCGGTCGAGGCCCTGCTCAAGTCTGGTGACAACGCCGCTTTCAATGACGCCCGCTTCTATCTGTGTGGCCCGCTTGGCTTCATGCAGGAGCAGCGTCGCGCGCTGATCGCCTCGGGCGTTCCAGTCGGACATATTCATCGCGAAGTGTTCGGGCCGGACCTGCTCGACGACATCCTTTGATCGCCGTCGCATTCTTCGAATCTGCCGGCTGATATTGCGTCAGTTGGCAGACGACAGGTGACATGTGGGTCTGGTACGCTAGGCGGTCTCCCTATTCGAGCCGCCCGGCGTATCGATCTGTGTCAACCCTGCTTCGGCCTGCCCTCCGTTTCGACCCGTCCGCCGCCTGGATGCCTCGCCTGGCCGGCCTGGCGCTGTTTGTCGCGCTGTGCGCACTGGTGACCCATTGGGTCCTGGTATTCAGCGCGATGCGGACGATCCCCGTACCCACATCCGCGCGTCTCGCCCAGACCGAGCCAGTCGAGACCGGAGCGGTGGCGACGCTATTCGGCGGCAGCGCCCAGTCAGGCGTTCGCGATGTGCAACTGATCGGCGTCGTGGCGGATCTGGACGGCGTCGGCCCTGCGGCGGCAATTCTGTCGCTCGACGGCGGGCCGCCCAAGGCCGTGCGCGTCGGCACATCGCTGTCTGCGCAGATTCGTTTGACGGAAATCCACGGCCGCAACATCGTGATCGAACGCAACGGCGTGCGTCAGGAGATTGCATTGCCGGTGCAGAACACGCCGACAGCGGGTCGGCCGGGCAACCTCGGCGCGGCGCCGCCGGCCGGTGCCGGTGCACCGCTATCGACACCGATGCCGGCCCCCGTCCCGCCGAGCGTGGTCAACGCGCCGGCGCAGCCACAGGAGTTCAGCGCATCCCCGGCGCAGCCGGTGCCGCCGCCGCCTCAACATGCGCCCGCGCAAGGCCCGGTTGGCGAGAGCTTGGGCGCGAAGGACTAAGCCTGTCGGATGCCCCCGCGTTTCAGAATGTTGCGCAGTGTTTGAGTATCTTGCGTCTGTTTACGGCACTCGTCTGTTCTGTGAGCCCCGTAACATCGTATTAAAAGCGCCAAACTTGCGTGGTTGTCTGGGTTCTAATCTGTACATGCCCAACGTGATGAAAAGGAGCACAGACATGCAACGCAATCACAAGACGCACGCACTCAAGCAGTTCATCGCGGCTTCCGCCGTATTCCTGGTCGCCGGTGGCGCCTTTGCCCAAGCTGCAGCGCCTGCGCCGTCCGATGGCCCGCAAGGCATGCCCATGCACCGCATGGGTGGCCCCGGCGAGCACCGCGGCGGAGACTGGCTGATGAAGCTGGCCGATACGGACAAGGACGGCACGATCTCGAAGGCCGAGTTTGATGCGCTGTTCAACAAGATCGATACGAACCACGACGGCAAGCTCGACAAGTCCGAACTGGCGGCCTTTCACAAGGCAATGTGGGAGCAGCGTCGGGCCGAGATGAAGGCTGATTTCGAGGCCAAGTTCAAGGCCGCCGACAAGAACAATGACGGTGCGCTGACCCGCGACGAGTTCAAGGCGGCCTTCCCGCGCATGGCAAACCGCTTCGATCGGATCGATGCCAATCACGATGGCAAGGTGACGATGGCTGAGATCGAAGCCAGCATGCAGAAGATGCACAAGGATCGTATGGACCGGATGGAGCGCCGCGGCCCTGGCGGTCCGGGTGCCGCGCCTGCGCCTGCAGCGCCTTCGAGCGGCGGCAACTAAGCCAACTTTCACCGGCAGATGAGCGCGACCTTCGGGTCGCGCTTTTTTTTCGTGGACGGGACTCACGAAAGATCATGGCACCATCCTTGCCTGTGCAATCCAGTGCATTTCATCGGCGTATTTGGCCCGTGATAGCGGGTATCGCATCAAAAAAATTGCGCATTTGTGCACGACTTGTTAAATTTGCGCAAAAAAATTGCCGACAAACATATTGCGGAGCAACAAAACGTGAGCAAGGTGGAGCTGGACAAGATCGACCGAAAGATCCTGGAAGTCCTGCAGACCAATGGAAGGCTGACGAACCTGGAAGTGGCGGAGCGCGTGAATCTGTCGCCAAGCCCTTGTCTGCGTCGCATCCGTCGTCTGGAGGAGATTGGCGTCATTCGCCAGTATGCAGCGCTGCTGGAGCCCAACAAGATCGGGCTGGGCCTGCTCGCCTATATCAACGTCAGGCTGGAGAAGCAGGGGGGCACCCCGAAAGGCAAGGCGCCGCTAGACCTCTTCCGGGCGGCCATCCAGACGTGGCCCGAAGTCGCGGCTTGCCACGCCATGACCGGCGAGATGGACCTGCTGCTCAAGGTGTATGTCGAGGACATGGAACACTTTGCCCGCTTCATGCAGGAGCAACTGCTTGCGCATCCTTCCGTGATTGATGTGCGTTCGAGCTTCGCACTCGAATCGATCAAGGACACCACGGCGCTGCCAGTAGCTGGCAACGCCTGATCGGCTGGCTGAACGCCATACCAATGCAAACGGCGCACCGCGAGGGTGCGCCGTTTGCATTTCCGAGCTAGCGTGTTGGGCGTGCTAGCGCGGCGTGTGTCAGACCGTGTGTTTCTGCGGCACCAGCGAACGCCAGAAGCGCAGGCCGAAGCGGCGGGCATCGCGCAGATTGCGACGCATCATGTAGTCGAGGTCGGCAACTTGCTCGTCAAGCGCTTCGGTCAGGCGGCTCACGGTGTCGGCCGGCGTCAATTCCAGGTATGCATCGGCTTCACCGTACGCATACTGCACCTTCATGCCGGCCTTCTTGGCGATGTGCATCATCGCCGCGTTGCGCGACAGGCAGTGCATGTAAAGGGTACGCACGCTGGTATTGCGCCCGTGGATCGCGGCCCGCTCGAACAGCGCGCTGCCGATACCGCGGCCACGCGCGCTCTTGGAGACCGACACGCCAAATTCGGCCACGCGGCCCTGCGCATTGTCACGCAGGTTGGCGAAGTGACCCACGCCGATCAGTTCCAGGTTCTCGTCGTAGACGCCGAACACGCTGTCGTGGTCGAAGTCGATGCTGTCGACGTACGCCTCCACCACGTGATCACCCACCGACTGGCCAAAACGGAGCAGGCGATCCTCCTCACCCAGGGCGAGGAAATGCTTGAGCAGGCGCGAGCGATGATGGGCGGCCAGTTCACGAACCAGAACGGTGTGACGGTGGGCTGCCTGGCTTGCTGCGGCTGCACGGCGGAGATCTTCGTCGGTTACGGCTCCGACGGCCTTGCTCAGTTCGAGCGGGTTCACTTTTGTTTCCTTCTTCAGTGATCGGTATAAAAATAACACCGTCGCGGTGGATGCCTGTGCACTTTCGTGTCACGATGCACTGGATCCGGGCAAACACTAGGTTGCTGCGACGCGAAAACTATTGTAGTGGAATTGTCAGTCTCGCGTAAGCTACCCTGCGCCGCAACACACCCAGAAAAGTGTGATATTTCGAAAAATTGAGCCAAATCAACGGTTTGGCCGCGCGATTCTGGCGTCATCAGGGGGTGTGTTGTGGATTTGCTGCAACGCCGCATTCTCCTGCTGCCGGCCACTCGCTGGACCCGTTCGTACCCAGACACCATGACCGAGCCCCCCGTAGTTGTGATCTTCGCGCATCCGTCACCCAGGCGTTCACGCGTCAACCGTCCCCTCGCCGAAGCGCTGGCTGCGTTGCCCCATGTGGAAGTGCGCGAGTTGTACCGGCTCTACGTCGACTACGACATCGATGTCGTCGCCGAGCAACGCCTTCTGTCCACCGCCGAGACCCTGGTCCTGCAGTTTCCCGTGCGCTGGTACAGCGTGCCGGCGCTTCTCAAGCTGTGGCTGGATGATGTGCTCGAAAGCGGCTGGGCCTTTGGCCCCGGCGGCACGGCGCTGCGTGGCAAGTCGATGCTGGCTGTGGTCAGCACCGGTGGTCATGCCGATGCCTATGGCCCGGAGGGCACCCATGGCCATCCAATCGCCGATTTCCTGCTGCCGCTCGAACAGACCGCGCTGTTGTGCGGCATGACCTGGCTGCCGCCGGTGGTGCTGCATGACGCCGACAACGCCGATAGCGATGCCGTGGCGCTCCATATCGAGCATGTGGCGCGTCATCTGCCGGCGCTACCGCTACCCCCTGAAACGCAACAGTGGACCGATGCGGAGCTGGGCGGGGAGGACGCGCCATGAACCAGCACGATTTCATGATTGCGCTGGTCGTCTTCCTAGTGGCGGCAGTGGTGGCTGTGCCGCTGGCGCGGCGATTCGGGCTTGGCGCCGTGCTCGGATATCTGCTGGCGGGTGCGGCAATCGGACCCTACGCGCTGAGGCTGGTGACCAACGTCGAGTCGATTCTCCATTTCTCGGAGTTCGGCGTTGTCCTGATGATGTTCGTGATCGGCCTCGAACTCGAGCCACGCAAGCTGAAAAACCTGCGCAAGACGATCTTTGGCTATGGCACGGCCCAGATGGCAGCTTGTGCGCTGGTAGTCGGGGGAGCGGCCGCATTGCTGGGCGCGTCGTGGCAGGTTGCGATCGTCGCCGGTCTGGGCCTCGCGCTGTCGTCTACCGCCATTGCCTTTGCTACCCTGGCCGAGCGGAATCTGATGGGCACGCCCGCTGGTGCGGCCAGCTTCGGCATTCTGCTGTTCCAGGATATCGCTGCGATCCCGATGATCGCGCTGCTGCCCTTGCTGGCGATCGATGCCGCCGACATCGCACCCCACGGCCCGCCTCACTGGCAAACGGTGGCCAGGGCGGTGGCCGTACTCGGCATCGTGGTGGTCGGTGGCCGGTACCTGGTGCGGCCCGCATTGCGCTTCATCGCGCGCACGGACATGCGCGAGATGTTCACCGCCTTCGCGCTGCTGCTGGTGGTTGGCATCGCGCTGATGATGGAAGCGGTGGGCGTGTCGATGGCGCTTGGCACATTCGTCGCCGGCGTGCTGCTGGCGGACTCCGAGTACAAACACGCGCTGGAAGCCGACATCGAGCCATTCAAGGGGTTGCTGCTCGGCCTGTTCTTCATGGCCGTCGGCATGTCGATCGACTTCGGCGTGCTCGCCCAGGCGCCGTGGAAGGTACTTGGGCTGGTTGCTGGATTCGTACTGGTCAAGACCCTGGTGCTGGCGGTGCTCGCGCCTCGGTTCGGGATTGCGCGAGGCCAGTGGTTGCTGTTCGGGCTATTGATCTCGCAAGGCGGCGAGTTCGCGTTCGTGGTGTTTTCGGTGGCCGACAACGTTGGCCTGCTGAGCGAGCATATGCACGCGCTGCTGGTCCTGATCGTGGCGCTGTCGATGGTGGCCACGCCGCTGTTGCTGCTTGTCTTCGATCAGCTGATCGCGCCGCGCCTGCACATCCTGATGCGGAAGCCCGACGATGTGATCCCGCCGCAGCACAACCCGGTAATCATCGCGGGTTTCGGGCGGTATGGTCAGATCATCGGTCGCCTGCTCTATGCGCAGGGCATCGGTGTGACCGTGCTCGACCATGATCCGGACCAGATCGAGTTTCTGCGCCAGTACGGCTTCAAGATTTTCTATGGCGATGCCACGCGGGTGGACCTGCTCGAGGCAGCCGGCGTGGCGGAGGCGAAGATTCTGGTCGTGGCGATCGATGGCATGGAAGACAGCCTCGCCTTGATCGACCGCGTGCGTGAGCGCTGGCCGGAGTTGACGATCTGCGCCCGGGCACGCCATGTATCGCACGTCTACCAGCTCAAGGACCGGGGTGTTGGCATCTACGAGCGTGAGATGTTCGAGGGGTCGCTGATGATGGGACGCCGCGTGCTGGAAGGCCTCGGCTTCGACCCCGCGGAGGCACGCAACGTGGCGCTTCGGTTCCGCCGTCACAACATCCAGGGGATCGACCGGTTCTATCCGTACTACACAGACCAGAAGAAGCTGACGTCCCTGACCAAACAGGCGCGAGACGAGCTCGAGGAAATGTTCCGGCAGGATCGCGAGCAGCGGCGCAAGCGCGAGGAGGCCGAGTGGTCCTGATGGCGGGCGCTGCCGCAGGGGGGGCGGCGCTATCCGGTGATGCCCGTCCCGCGCGGGGTCAGGCCGCCTTCGAGGAGGTCGACCACCATCTCCGCGAACTGGGCGTATGACAGCTTGCCGCCGGGCTTGAGCCACGTGAACGTCCAGTTGATCATGCCGAACACCGTCATGGTCAGCGCGGTCTGGTTCTCGGCCGTGACCCGGTCCGGATAGGCAAGGCGCAGCAGGCGAGTGAAAGCGGCCACCACGTCTCGCTCGCGCTTGAGGATCTGGTCGCGCTGTTCTTCGGCCAGGAACTTCACGTCATTGATCAGTGCGATATGGCGTGTCTGCGACGTTTCGTATTCGGCCAGGAAGGCGCGCAACAGGTGCCCGAATGTCTCCCGGCTGTTCAGCCCGCGCCGCGCGCTATCCGCTTCCACCTCGCTGACGATTTGCATGAGCTGACACGTATAGCGGTCCAGCAGGTCGAACAGGATCGCCTCCTTGCTCTCGTAGTAGTGGTACAGCCGGGCTTTCGACGTGCCGCACGCGGCGGCCAGATCGGCCATCGACGTGCTCGGGTAGCTGGTGGCCGCGAAGGCAGCCGCTGCCAGGTCAAGGATTTGTTCTCGTTGCGCCTCGAAATCGGGCGCTTTGGTTCTGGCCATATGGCTCCGAAATGTTCGCCGGGAGGGCGATCGGGGGTCGCTGGGGTTTGCTGGGTCGATTAAGGGACCGGGTTCACGCGTCGTCGTCGGCGAGGCTGTTGCGACGGATCTCGCAGGTGTCGAGTGCCTCAGGGTTGCCGCGCAGCACGAGTTGGCCGGTGCTGACCAGCTCACGGCAGCGCCAGAACACGAACCAGTCACTGGCCAGCAGCCCTTCGATGGCCCCCATCACGCTGCCCACCACTTGGGCGGCCGGTGTCCACTCGGCAGGGGCGCGCTCCAGGATCACGTCGTCGACGGTGTGGTAGGCCGCTGGCACCAGCGTGTTGCCTTTCCACAGCCGCACGTCGGCATTTTCCTTGACGTTCTGCTGCCACTCGTAGCCCAGCCGGCCCAGGCGCAGCACCGAGACCGGCGCGATGGTCGAGAACCGGCGCGCCAGCCTGGCGGCCGAATACATGCCGATGGCGGTCAGGCTGCCATGCGTCGGCGTTTCCAGCTCGCGCAGGTCCATCGCCACCTCGTTGATCCGCTGCGGCGTCTGATAGAGATGAAAGACCACTCGGCGCAACATCAACTGGTCTGACGCGCTCTGGCCATGCCAGATCGCCACCTCCATGTCGTCGCGGCGCAGGGCCTGGAACTGATCCAGCGCCTGGCGCATCTCGGCGGCGAAATCGATATCGGAATGGGGCGCTACCCGCTGCCAAAAGCCGGAGCGGATCAGGCCGGTACTGTCGATATCGGCAATGGGGCCGACGGCGAGGTCGTCACGGAGGACGACAACCGGATCGGGACGGGCCGCCTGGGCCAGAGCCTGGCGCAGCGTGGTGCCCGCGACATCGCCGTTGACGACATGGATATATTGCATGACCGTGATTGTATAGGGTGCGACGGATCAAGCCTGTCTCCGCCATTGTAATCACGGCATGTGGTCAGTCGCGCATTGGCGGCATCCCGGCGTGTGGGATTTCCACCATATGCGCGACGCCTAGCGCTCGTCGTAGCTGACCACCACGCGCGGCGTCACCGCCCGGGCCTGACAGGTCAGGACAAAGCCCTTTTCCATCTCCCACGGCTCGAGCGTGTAGTTCTTCTCCATTTCAACCTCGCCCTCGAGCACTTTCGCCCGGCAGGTGCAGCAGACCCCGCCCTTGCAGGCGTAGGGCAGGTCGAGGCCGGCCGCCAGCGCGGTGTCGAGCACTTTGGCATTGCCAAGCGGCAGGCGCATCTTGTGCTGTTTGCCGTCCAGCACCACCACCAGTTCGGCCGTGCCGGTCTGTCCTTCGAGCGAAACGGGTGTTTCGCGCCGTGGGCCGAGCGGCACGCCGAAGCGCTCGGCATGGATGCGGTGCGGGTCGAGCCCGGCTGCCTTGAGCGCCTCCTCCACCTCGTCGATCATCGACGCGGGGCCACACACGAACGCGGCGTCGATATCGTCGATCGGAATCAGTGCGTCAAGGAATCGGCTCACGCGTTCGCGATCCAGGCGGCCATGCAGCAGATCCACCTCCTGCGGCTGGCGCGACAGTACGTGATAGAGCGTGAAGCGCGACAAATACTGATTCTTCAGGTCCTCGAGCGCCTCGGAGAAGATGATCGTGTCGACGCTGCGATTGCCGTAGACCAGCGTGAAGCGGCTGTTCGGTTCCACGGCAAGCGTGGTGCGGATCAGCGATAGCACCGGCGTGATGCCGCTGCCGGCGGCGAAGGCCACGTAATGACGCGACGCGGCCGGATCCAGCGGCACGTGGAAGCGTCCATCGGGTGTCATGACGTCTAGCGTCTGTCCGGCTTCGACGTTGTCGTGGACCCAGGTCGAAAACACACCATCGTCGACGAGCTTGACCGCCACGCGCAGTTCGCCGCTTTCAGCGTAGTCCTGCACGCCACTGCAGATCGAGTACGAACGGCGCACGTCGTTGCCGCCGACCGGCGCCTTCAACGTGAGGAACTGGCCTTGGGTGAACCGGTAGGCATCCCGCAGGGCGTCAGGCACATCGAATGCGATCGACACCGTATCGGACGTCTCCGGACGAACCTGCGCCACGCGCAGCGGATGGAACTGTGGGGTCATGGCCGGTGGGGGTCAGTAAGGTTTGAAATAGTCGAACGGCTCACGGCAGTCCAGGCATCGGTAGAGCGCCTTACATGCAGTGGACGCAAAGCGCGACAGCTCCTGCGTATGGGGGCTGCCGCAGCGCGGGCATGTCACGGCGTCTTCAGACTGGGCCCGTGGCACGAAGCGCAGCGGTTTGGCGTTATCCGGCTGGGCATCCGTGACGCAGTGCCCCGGCGGGGCGATGCCAAAGGCGCGCAGGCTGGCGCGGCCGGATTCGGTGATCCAGTCGGTGCTCCAGGCGGGCGCTAGTACTGTGAGGACGCGCCAGGGGGCGACCCCAGCGGCCTCGAGCGCGCGGCCCACGTCCTCTTCGATCTGCGACATCGCCGGGCAGCCCGAGTACGTCGGCGTGATCACGGCTTCCAGCGTCAGTCCATCGTCGCCCAGCCGCACGTCTCGCAGAATGCCGAGGTCGCGGATCGAAACGACCGGGATTTCGGGGTCTGGCACGGCCTCCAGTGCCGCGCGCGCGGTGGCGAGCCGATCGTCGGGCGTATCGGTCCTTTTCCCCGAAGGCGTCGAGAACGTCGGCGCGAACGGGGATGTGGTGGCATCACGGGCACGGGTGTCGCGCATGGCTTCGATCCCTGGCTTACCACTGCGCGCCGGGATGGGCGCGCGCAAGCCCCTGCAACTCGGCCAGCAGATAGCCCATGTGTTCCGAGTGCACGCCCTGCTTGCCTGTCGAGAGGAACGCGGACTCGGTCGGCAGGCGCAACGTCGCTTCTTCGAGTGTGGCGCGTACCGTGGCGTCCCATGCATCGCGCAAGTCGGCGGTCAGCACGCCGATGCCTTGCTCCGCGGCTTCCCGCTCGATCGGATCGACGGCAAAGCACTCGTTCATGTACGGCATCAGATGCTCGAGCGCGCGTTGCATCCGGAGGTGAGACGTTTCGGTGCCATCGCCAAGCCGCACGACCCAGCCGGCGGCATGGTGCAGGTGGTAGCGCGCTTCCTTTACCGACTTGGCGGCGATGGCGGCGAGCTCGGCGTCGCGGCTGCGCTCCAGCGCGGGCCACAACTCCACCATCAACGCGCCGAACAGAAAGTTGCGCATGATGGTGATGGCGTAGTCACGATCCGCGCGCGCAGTGCCGGCCAGCGGTCCGTGGTGCGGCAGTTCCAGCAGCGTCCAGTTGTGAAACTCGCGCTCGCCACGCCAGTAGGCGTAGTCGTCTTCATGCCGGGTTCGGCCGGTCAACTGGCCTTCGAGCACGCCGGCATGGCTGTAGAGCAGCCGGGCCTGCCCGATCAGGTCGAGACTGATGTTGGTCAGCGCGATGTCTTCCTCTAGCGCCGGGCCGTGGCCACACCATTCGGCATTGCGCTGTCCCAGGATCAGCGCATTGTCGGCCAGGCGGAGCACATACTGCAGCGGCGCGGTGTGAGCGAGCGGAAGGCCGGCCAGTGGGGCGTCGCCGTTGGAGGCGGCAGTGATGGATGAATTCATGTCGCCGGCCTTACATGTGGTTCACTTCTTCGGGCAACTGATAGAACGTCGGGTGGCGGTAGATCTTGTCGGCCGCCGGGTCGAACAACTCGCCCTTCTCGGCAGGCGCGCTCGCCGTGATCGCCGACGATGGCACCACCCAGATCGACACGCCTTCCTGCCGGCGCGTGTAGACGTCGCGTGCCATGAGCAGTGCTTGCTGCGCATCGGCGGCATGCAGGCTGCCGCAGTGCTTGTGTTCCAGGCCCTGTTTGCTGCGGACGAAGACTTCCCACAGCGGCCATTCCTTTTGCGTCATGTCTGTCTCCTCTTGGCGTTCAGGCTGCTTTGGCGTCGGCCTTGCGACGTGCCTGTTTTTCGGCGTGAGCCAGTGCGGCTTCCCGTACCCAGGCGCCGTCGTCATGTGCCTTGACGCGTGTGGCCAGGCGCTCCCGGTTGCACGGGCCGTCACCGTTGATCACGCGCCAGAACTCTTCCCAGTCGAGCGGGCTGTAGTCGTAGTGGCCGCGCTCGGCATTCCATACCAGGCCGGGATCGGGCAACGTCACGCCGAGCACATTGGCCTGCTCGACGGTGGCATCGACGAACTTCTGCCGCAGGTCATCGTTGGAAATGCGCTTGATGCCCCAGGCCATGGTCTGAGCGCTATTGGTAGATGCGGAGTCGGGCGGGCCGAACATCATCAGCACCGGGAACCACCAGCGATTGACGGCGTCCTGCACCAGCTCGCGCTGCGCTTCGGTGCCACGCATCATCGCCAGCAGCGCGTCGTAGCCCTGGCGCTGGTGGAACGATTCTTCCTTGCAGATGCGGATCATGGCCCGCGCATACGGCCCGTATGAACAGCGGCACAGCGGGATCTGGTTCATGATCGCGGCGCCGTCGACCAGCCAGCCGATGACGCCGACATCCGCCCAAGTCAGCGTCGGGTAGTTGAAGATCGACGAATACTTGGCGCGGCCCGCGTGCAGCGCATCGACGAGGTCGTCGCGCGAGGCATTGAGGGTTTCGGCCGCACTATATAGATAGAGTCCGTGACCGCCTTCGTCCTGGACCTTGGCCAGCAGGATGGCTTTGCGCTTCAGCGACGGCGCGCGGCTGATCCAGTTGCCTTCGGGCAACATGCCGACGATTTCGGAATGCGCATGTTGCGAGATCTGGCGGACAAGGGTCTTGCGATAGGCGTCCGGCATCCAGTCCATCGGCTCGATCTTGCCGTCATCGGCAATGCGGGCATCGAACGCGGCCTGTTGATCGGCGAATTCCGGGGCGATGGGCGCCACTTGCGGTGCCTGGCCGGGCAGGTCGAGGCTCTGTGTGTACATCACGTCTCCTTGACGGGGCGTCTGCTGCGACGGGCCGACTCGTGATTTGTGATCTGGGTGCTTGGGTCGGTCGGGCTTGCTCACTATATATATAAACCGACCGGTCGGTCAATTTAAAAGACTATCCGATTGGCGAACGTTTTCAGAATCACGCCGTCACGTGAGGCACGCGCCACGTGTAGTATGAAAATTCATCTCTTTACTGGAGGGCAATGCAATGGCGAGCAAGGCTTACAGCAAGATCGTGGTGGCCGTGGATGGAAGCAGCACCTCGGATCTGGCATTGCAGGAGGCGATTCGTGTGGCGAGGGGCAGCGGGGCGACGATTCTCGCGCTCTACGTCGTCGACAATGCCATGGTGCTGTTCGACGCCGGGTACTACGATCCGTCGCAGATCGAACGCGCTTTCGTGGAAAGCGGCACTCGGGCCCTCGAGGCGGCCAGCAAGTTGCTTGGCGATGCCGGGGTGAAGTTCGAGACGAAACTCGTCACGGAACCTGCCGTGGCCGGGGACATAGCTGGGTCGATCAACGCTGCGGCCAGTGAGTGGGGCGGCGATTTGCTCGTTATCGGTACACACGGCCGACGCGGCGTGCGCAGGCTCGTGCTCGGCAGCGTTGCCGAAGCCGTGATTCGTCAGTCGACCATGCCGGTCTTGCTGGTGCGCGGGACGTCGTCAGAGCAGTAACAAGCCAGGCGCGCGAACGTTCAGCCGGCGAAGCGGAAGTGTCCGCCACGCAGCATGATCTCGCGCGCTTCGGTCAGTTCGAACATGCTGTGCGCCAGTTGCTCGATGCGCGCGCGGTTGTTCGTAAAGGCGCGCACCAGATCCTCTTCGCGCGGGGAACGCGCGCCGCAATAGGCCTCAAGCGCCTCGGCCGTGACCGAATATTGCGAACGATTGCCGTTGACGGTGGCCGGGCAGGAGAGCGTCAGACTGGTGCCACAGTATGTCGGGTTGCTGTTCGGGAACGTGATATCGACCATGGCGCACCTCGTCTTGCCGGGAACGGGGAAACGGCGAATATCCTTTCAATATAGGTAACTGCAGCCGTCCGGCAACCCTGGGCGAGCCTGAATTTCTCCTTTTGGCCGATCACATCAACTGGCGCGCAGGCTGCCTCGCCGGGAGCGGCCGCCGTGCTCGTGCGCAGCGGCCAGTGCGCTGATCCGGGCAACGGCTTGATGCGCGCTGTCGACGTGGGCATTGGCGTACGCCGCTTGTTCGACCAGAAACTGCTCGAATGCCGTGGTGGCGAGTGGAGATGGTCCGATCCAGTCAGGCGCGGAGGTGGCTATCGCATCAATCCGCCCTGGTCGTGCCGCAACCTCCGCCAGTCGTACCTCAAGTGCCGAGAGCAGGGCCTGAACCCCGGGACCCGGGTGTTGGTCGACACTTCCCGATTCTGCGCTGGCCCGAATCAGCCCGGCAAGAGAAGCCATGCGCCGCGCCGTGTCATGGAGCGACGTGTGGGCCGCCGTCAGATCGGAAGCGAGATCCCCGGCAGACTGGGACAGCGTGGCTTCGGCGCGAGATGATGCACGGCCCGCCGCCACGCGCAGGGCCTCGAGCCGCAAATGGGACGGCGTGAGTGTGCGCGAGGCGCGGCTCGCCGCGCGCAGGTAGACGGCGTTGACCGCCAGCGCGTCAATGCTGTGGCGGAAGACGCGCGATAGCTCGGCACGCGGTGCCAGTATGTAATAGCTAGCCAGTGCGATCAGACACCCGATCGCGGTATCGAGCCCTCGCATCGCTGCGACCTGGCTGCTGCTCGATGTGGGTTCACCGAGCCAGGAGAAGAGAATGACCGCTGGTGTGAGACAGAAGGCAAAGCCCCCAGGGTTGCCTGCCAGCCGCGCAGTATAGGCACCCGCCAGGAAGAGGGCGCTTAGTCCCAGTACCGGCGCGGGCGTTGGGTGCAACAGGCTGATCGCGCAGGCGAACAGGGCACCGGCCAGAGATCCGGCAAATCGCAAAAACGAGATCTGGCGGGTTGTCTGCAGCCGCGGACTCAACACCATGATCACGGTGACGGCCACCCAGTAGCCGTGATCGACATGCCAGATCTGCGCGGGTAGAAGACTCAGGCCGCCGGCGAGCGCAAGGCGCACCGCGTGCCGGGTGACACGAGTGTCGCGCGCGGCCAGATCTGCAAGCATGAGACCGAGGCGATCGATCAGGCCGGCGAATCCGCTGATCGGCCAGGAGAAGCCCTCGCGCCAGCGGTCGAACGCAGGAAACTGCGCAAGCGCTGCCAGGGCCGATTGATATGCCGGAGGCGTGCTGGCATACGTACGCCGGGCAGCCATTTCGCGCAGGTCTCGGAAGAGCATGGCCGTCAGCGCGGGAAGGTCCGGGCCGTGGCAGGACAGGGCTTGCAGAACTTGAGCGTGCATGTCGGTCAGGCGGCTAGCCGCGCAGGCCAGTGGCAACGCATGGTCGACGCCCAGCCTTTCACGCAATTCGCCGGCGACAATCAACAGCGCGAAAATCGCATCGCCGACCGCGATGGCGTACGCGTAGTGCACGAGTGCAACGGGATCGGCCAGGCCACGCCGGCTGGCTAGCGCCCTGCGCGCCGTTTCGATGCGCAGGCGAATCTCCTGCTTGTGCGGTGTCATATCCAGCGAGCCTGCTTCTGCGAGCGCCACCGCGAAACGTCGCAGTGCGTCGTAGATTGCAATGATCTCGGTCCGTGGGCGTGTCTCGCGATCCGAGGGGATCAGCACAAGACTGACCGCGCAGGCGAACAGGCCGCCGCGAAGAAAATCCAAGCCGGCCATCCAGGCATGAGCGGAGGCGGATGGTCCCGACGCAGGCTGCAGGCATGCGGCGATCAACACCACGTAAAGGAGCTTGAACCAAAGCGCGGTGGCGGGACCGCGAACCTCCGACAAGCCTGCCATAAGACCCGCGGCCAGTACGAACGCCAGCGCTGCAAGCGGCGAAGCATGGAGGCTCGCGCCAATCACACTGACGGCCGCGCCGCCAATACCCACAGTTGCCAGTCCACGAACACGGGCGGCGGCGGTGCCGGGGCGGTCGGCAAGGCAAGTCCAGATGGATGCCGTGGCCGACCAGATGTAGCCCGTGTCCCCAGTCAGCCAGGCCGTACCGGCGAGCGTGAGAAATGACAGCGCGTAGACTGCACCGCGCCGTAGAAAGGCGGCATCAGGCCAGTAGCGGAGGTAGTGCAAGGCGGGGCGCATCGAGCAGGCGGGGGCGGCTGAGTGGTATCAGGGTCAGTACCGATGTCACTGTACTTGCCTGTTTGCTGCGTCGCAACAAATCTGATTTGAATCAGGAGTTGGCGCGTAAATCGTGCATTGTGGCACCGCAAGCGGGATGCGCGGTGCATGGCGGTGCGTGCTCCATATTCCTCATATGGACAGAAGGAAACAGTCCAGCTGACCCACGATTCCCCGAATTTTGGGCAAAAAAAACCCGCGCAGGTGATGCGCGGGTTGGAATCCACCGAGGTGGTGGAGGAGACAGACTTCACTATACACGACTTGTTGCGTCGCACCAAGCGTCCCTTTGCGAGATGTTCGATGACCGCACAACCTCGTTGTGGTCGTACAACGACTAGCGGAAAAGATAGGCAATCCAGACAGCCGCAACGAGTCCAACGCCGTCAGCAAATAGTGCGCAGGCTAGCGCGTGCCTTGTATTGCGCACATTGACGCTACCGAAGTACACCGCGAGCACATAGAAGGTGGTTTCCGTCGATCCCTGGATAATGGCTGCGAGCCGTGCCTGGAAGGAGTCGACGCCGTAGGTTGTCATCACGTCGACCATTAGTCCCCTTGCACCGGCCCCGGAGAGGATCTTCATGAGCCCAACGGGCAGGGCGGGCACGAAATCGGTATTCATGCCGAGCCACTGAAAGACACTCGTAAGCGCCTGCATCACCACATCCATGCAGCCTGTTACACGAAACAGGCCGATGGCAACGAGGATGGCCACCAGGTAGGGAATGATCTGCACCGCCACGCCGAACCCTTCCTTGGCGCCGTCGATAAACGCATCGTAGACATTGATGCGGCGCAGGGCTCCAGCGACCAGGAAGAGGGTGATCAGGGAAAGGATAAATCCACTGCCGGCCAGGGCAGTGAGCTTGCTGACTTGATCTGGCGGAGCATGTCGCAACCAGAAGAACAGGACGCCAAGCAGGCCCCCGATGAGGCCAAACGTGACCAGTACGGCGGGTTTGAGCAGGTTGAGCCGCTGAACCCATGCGACTGCGAGCAAACCAGCCAGGCAAGACACCGCCGTGGCCAGCAGCGTTGGCAGAAAAATATCCGCGGCATTGAAGCCAACCAATCCCTGTTTCACAGCCATGGCCTGCCGGATGGCGATCACCGATGTCGGAATCAGCGTCAGCCCCGCCGTGTTCAGCACAATGAACATGATCTGCGCATTGGTGGCGGTGCCGGGCTGGCGATTCAGCGACTGGAGCTCGCGCATCGCATTGAGCCCGAGCGGCGTGGCGGCGTTATCGAGCCCCAGCATGTTGGCGGAGATATTCATCATCATCGCGCCTTGCGCCGGATGGGCCTGCGGCACGCCGGGGAAGAAGTGCCGCAATAGTGGATTCACCAGTCGGGCGAACATATCCACGGCGCCGGCGCGCTCGCCGACACGCATGATGCCAATCCACAGGCTCATCACCCCGGCCAACCCAAGTGAAATCTCGAGGGCAGTGCGCGCGCTGTCGAACAGGCTGGCCAGCATGGCGGGAAACACCGCGATGTCGCCACCAATCAACCGCACACATGCGGCGACAAAAGAAACGAGAAAGAATCCGAGCCAGACGAGGTTCAGTGCCATCGGCGAGAAAAGTGGCGGTAAGAAGGCTTCGCCGTTCCACCGACGAAGCTTCGCATCATAGCCCGACGCCGAACACACTCAGGCGATATCGGCGCCGCGTTTAGCCAGCAGGTCTCGCAGGATCGATCGGTGGCAATGGGCTTCGTTCTCGCAATAGCAGCCGACTGAGAAATTGGTCCGATGGGATAGCGCCGCCAACAGATCCAAGGTGCGACTCGCGTCCGGTTCGGCCATCTGCGACCGGAAATGCTTGTCGAACGCGCGCCAGGCCTTGTCGTCTCCCGCTGCTTTTGCTTCCGCGACCAGATCGGCGGAGGGTGAAAGTATCGGGTACCACACATCGTAAAAGTCCCTGCTGGCGAACTCCACCTTCGGGACACCTCGCGGTGGCCGCCTTACGGTACCGATGCGCAGGCCTTCATCCGCTGCGCGGGGTGTGCCGAGCCTGACGATACGAATGCCCATCTAGTTGTCTCCACTTTCGCCGGAATTCCGTATCGGGGAATCCGGCGGCTGAATCCATGGTGTCACATGCCTCTATATATATGACGCATTTGCCGTTGAGCCGATGATTTTGGCGATAGCCAGTCAGGCCTTGGAAGAGCCTTTTTAGATATTTTCAGAAAGTGCTTGCCAACCCTGTGGGTGTCCCGTACTATTCGCCCCCTCGCAACACGAAACGCACTGCAAACGCAGCAGCGACAAGGGTTGCGGGGCGGCA
>NZ_JWMB01000014.1:0-4615 GCF_000812445.1 Cupriavidus sp. SHE
CGGAAGCCAGCGGCCTCCATTTCGCCGAAGACCGTGGCGAGGAACCGCATACTGCCGAACACCCAAATACAGGCAGTCGGCTTCAACACGCGCGCAACCTCTGTCACCCAACCATCGCAACGGCGATCCCATTCCAGGCTGGTGTCCCCATACGGCGGATCAGTGATACAGGCATCGGCTATGGCCGAGGGCCATTCGCGCATGACCTGGCGGCAATCGCCTTGGTAGCAGTGATCAAGCTTCATCATCCCTCCCGCCCATCGCCTCGCCATTCCCAGCAGACGGGGCGGCGCTGATTGATTCACGGGCTTCCATGACCGCCTCCCTGGTGGACTCCATTGCAGCGCGCAACCGCTTACCGGCGCCCTCGGCACGGTCGGCAACGTCTTTCACATGGCTCCGTTTTTGGAATCGGGTTTCGGCGTATGTCGCGTTGTATGCCTCTCTCGATGCATCCCACAGTTCAATCCATGCGGCCATGTCAGCCTCCCCGCCCCCAGGCTGGCTGGCGCTTTCGAGGGCGCGGATGCGGGCGATCAGGCGACGAACCACAATCTTTACGACTGGCCCGACAGGGAATTCCTCGAACTCTCGCTCGATGGCATCCAAATCCAGCTTCTCGCTCATGGCATCACCTTCCCAATCTCGGCAGCAGCGCGGACGATGGCGCGACGGGTAGCGGCGTTGGCGTCATCGCCGTGACTCTCGCAAAGACTGATATTCCATATGTCGGCAGTGGTGCAGCCAAACGTGCTATCCGAATGAACGGTAATGCCCAGCTTCACCGCCAGCCGCAGCGCGTCGCCGTCGTCGGTCAGCGGATTCCATTCATCCCACTCGCGCCCATCGCGTGAGAAATGCCCGCTATCGAATTGACCACCAGCCGCCTTCGCCGCCAGTTCCAGCAGTTCACGATCAGCCATTGCTCTCTCCTGTGGCGAGGGCGCGCAGGGATTCGTACGACTCGTCGCCCCATGCCTCTTGGACGTGTGTGGCAGGCCATGCGCCGCGCGTGCCCTTCGGAACGTGGTCGTAGAAGCATGTGTAGCCAGGATCGCGCGAGGGACGAGTCTTCATCCAGATGTGCTTGGGCATCCCAAGCGGCCAGTCGTAGCCTTCCTCGCGGACCATCCTCATGAACTCGTGCACGTCATGGTGGCCACGAGACATCAGCACATACACGTCCTCGCCGATGTTCTCGATTTCGAGCGGATATTCCTTAGCCACGCTCGCCTCCCTTCTCTTGCGACTGCTCGCGGGACATGGCTGCGCGGGCATGGTCGATTGCGTCGATTTCCTCGCGAACGCTGATCGCCCCGTATTTGCGCGTCAAAATCTTCACGTGCATACGCCAGCGCGCAGCGTCCCGTTCCGAATTGGGCGAGCACGTGTACAGCGGCACGTCATAACCGCCGCCTTGGCCGTAGCTAAATGCCGCGCTGTCGTGGTCGACGGCTGGATTCCAAAAGGCGACGGGCTTCGCCACCGCCCCCGCATCGGCCTGCACCTGCTGGGCGGACGACGCGAATAGACCTTTCGATTTTTGCGGGTGCTTCGGCTCTTCTCGTGGCGTGTTGTCCATCACGTCGAGCATCCAGTCCGTCAACGATTCTTCGGTGATGGTCTGGCCGATGCAATGCTCGTTCAGGTACGTCACAAACCGGGTAAGCGGCTTCGCCTCGCGCTCATCCTGCTGCGCCGATGCGGCCATCGAATACTTGCAGCGGCATCCTGCGCAAATGTCATTTGGATTGCACTGCGCTTCAGCATCGGCATACGATGGGCCACGCACCAGACCAAGAGCCTGAGCGGCAGCGTTTGCAATGGCGGCCAGCTTGGCATTTCGAACAGCAGCCGCGCTCTCCGGGTCGTCTCCGCAAGGTTCCTTTGCCGACTCCGCTTGAGACATGATCCATCGCAGTACCACTTGCGTATCGTCCCCCGCGCCCATTTCCCCAGGCTGGCGAGGGGCGGCGAGGAGTGAATACAATTCAGCCGAGTATTGCGCGTAATCCTCATCACACAGATTGTTCCGCAGGAATCGGTCGATGCTGTTATACGCCGCCTCTTGATCGCGCCTCAGCCCATCCCCCCCCTGTTGCGGGGCGCTCGGGGCGGATTGGTAGACAGACATGTCCGGGCCCTTGCGGATCGCCTTCGCAAGATCGTGGGGATCGTCGTACATCCAATCGCCAGTGCGCGGATCGGTGTATTCCACCACCAGCGCAGCCCAATCCAAGCCGTCTTGATGGCCAGACAGATAGTCGGTGCTCAGCGTGCCGGCGAAGTCCTCACGGATGTATGAGGCCTCCTCATGCTCAGGCTCTTGGCTGTCTTCGCACCATGTATGCGAGCCGCCTTCGCCAACGCCGCGTTGCAGCCAGATTCGTTTCGGTGCCCATTCGTTAGGCATATTCGCCGCACATTCTGCGGTGATTGGCGAGCTATTCGCCGCATTGGTAGTGTCGGTCATCACAGTTCCCCGTTCTTGAATTGTTCGATCGCACCTGCCATCGGTCCGAATCGGACCCAGCGCAGCAGAGGCCAGTGGGGGTGCTTCAGGGCGTCCTGGCAGAGCTCGCGCAGCGCGCGCTCCAGCGACAGGATTCGCGCGGCGTGCGCGACGTTGGTATCCCGGGCGTTGGCGAGAAGAGACTGCGACTCGGCTAACTGCCGGCGGAGCTCCGCGTTCTCGCGCTTGAGGCGGGTGGAGTCGAGTGCGAGATCCATCATGTCTTCCTTGACGGTCGGCTTCGCACGACTCACTGTCACTCCGAGTGGCCATGTCATTGTTCGGACTCCTTGTTTTGGGTGATAGGGCGGCGGTATGCCTTGGTCAGGCCAAAGTCGACGGCGTGGCCGCGGCTGCGGATGACTTTCGCCATGCGTGCTCTGGCGACATGGCTGGCGGTTGCCTGCCTGACTAGGCCGAAGTAGCTGTTGACTGCTGCGAATACATCGCGCGACGGCATTTCCGCCAGCCGGCGAGTTCCGACATTGAGCGTGCGCGGGCGGGTGTGGCGTGCCCATGGCCGAATCACCTGGCCGACGAAATCAATGCCGCGCGGTACCGGCTGTAGGATCGTCTTCGACGGATTGAGCCTGGCGCCAAGTCGGCGCGGCAGGAACGCCTCAATTTGGGCATGGGCGGTACTCAGCCACTGCGGCGATTCGTGGAGGATCACGAAGTCATCGACATAGCGGATATAGTGCCGCGCGCCGATGCGATGCTTGACGTGCTGGTCGAGCACATCAAGGTAGACATTGGCAAAAAACTGGCTACTGAGGTTGCCGATCGGCAGCCCGCGATGTGCCGGCTGGTTGAGCAGGCTCTTGTGCGGCGGCACGAGTGCCATCAGGGCTGACGGTGCTTGCATGATGACGTCCGGGCGCGGGTCGTGCATCAACACGAGATCCGTGAGCGCCATCCACCATGGTTCGGTGACGCGCTCGGCCAACTCCTTGCGCAGGACAGTCTTGTCGATGCTGACGAAGAAGTTGGCGAGGTCGCATTTCAGGTACCACGCCGGCCGGGACCAGTTCTGCGTGATGCTGCGCACCTTCGCCTCCAGGCGCTGGGCAGCATAGAGCGTGCCGCGCCCGGGAATGCATGCGCAGCTATCCGCGATGAACGAAGCGTAGAAGCGCGGCGCAATGCGGTTGTACAGGAGGTGGTGGACCACGCGATCGCGGAAGTCTGCAGCCCAGACTTCGCGCGGCTTGGGTCGGGTCACGACGAAGCAGATGGAGCGGCCAGGACGATAGCTGCCGTCCATCAACTCGTCGTACAGTTCGCGCAAGTTGCGCTCGAGCTGCTGCTCGAACACGAGCGCACTGTGTGTGTTGCGTTTCCGGCGGCGGCAGTCGAAATATGCCGTCACCAGGTCCTCGAAGGAAGCACGATCCGCACCGCTTTGATCTGCGGACGGCCCGAGCACGAAACTCGTTGTTCTTGTGGTTGTTGTTCTGGTTGCCATTGCCGAAGTTCTGGTTCCACGCGTTGTTGGAGTTGCTCTCGGACTGCGTCTGTTCGTGCTATCTACGTCGCCTCGCCGAAGGCGTCATGCCGATCAGCGGGGAAACTGCGCCGGACCAGACCTGGTGACTCCCAGCGGTATCCGTGATGCGCCTGGCGGTGGCCTTGTGAGCCAGCGGCACGACCAGATAAAAATCGCACGGGCGAGACGGCCTTAACCGTCAGGCAACAGGCGACGATGCGGACTTCTTCCTCCAGCCATTAGCCTGCTTACCGATGCTCGTCGTAATCGAAACGGCCTTGGCGTACTGCGGCCGCGCGATTAGGCGCTTGTCGACACAAAGGCGCAGTAGCAACTCGACCACCTGCAGGCGCTCGACCAAGTCGAGCAGTGGCTGCGACTTGTCGCGGTACACATTCCCGCGGCAGATCAACACCGTGATCTCCACGATCTCGTCGCGGATCTTCCCGCCCAGCGAGACCTTGAAGTCGCGCGGCATGCTTCGGGTGATTTCCGTGACCACATCGAGGAGGTCGTACGCCGCCTTATAGATGGGGAGGTCGGTATGCAGAGCCATGGCTAAATGACTGAATGATCAAAGAGGCAATCTGCGGACGGCCCGAGCACGAAACTCGTTG